>JAISTE010000119.1 GCA_031272825.1 Propionibacteriaceae bacterium
TAACCCGTCATCCTGCGCGAAGTCGCAGGATCTTTCCTCCTCATCCCCCCCAGATCCTGCGACTTCGCGCAGGATGACGAGGGTTGGTGTAAGCAGGATGACGAGGGTTGGTGTAAGCAGGATGACGAGGGTTGGTATGAGCAGAATGACGAGGGTTGGTATAAGCAGAATGACAGGGTTGGTATAAGCAGGATGACGGGGGTTGGTATAAGCAGAATGACAGGGGTTGACAGAAGAGGGATGACGAGAGCAAAAAGAAAGATGACGGGGTCAGAAAGGCAGCATAACGAAGCCAAGACAACAGGTTCTAGGCTGTACCCCGTGTACAGTGCGACGACGGTAAGCATCCAGGGCGAGAATCGGGTGGAGGATTCTTTTCGTAAGGAGTGGCCGAGCCCGGTTTCCGATGCCGACGGGCTACGGCTCGGTTCGGTGGATTTCGTGATCACCGAGAAGTGCTCACTCAAGTGCAAGGACTGCTGCAATCTCATGCAGTTCTACTCTTCACCGCGCAACGCCGACCTGGAGCAGTTCCAAACGGCGATTCGGAATCTGGCTGCGGCGATTGGCGGGATCGACAAGCTCAACGTCGTCGGCGGTGAGGTGTTCATGAACAAGCGTTGGGCGGACTTCGTGCTCGCGCTGCTCGATACGTTCCCAACCGGGGACGTGGTGGTGCTCAGCAACGCCACGATCTTGCCCGTCGATGCCGACCTGGAGAAAATCGCGAACCCCAGGGTGAGCTTTCAGCTCTCCGATTACTCCAAACAAGGGGTTAGGCAGCGCATGGAAGAGTTCACCGAGCGTTTGGAACGTCACGGTTTCGGCTACAAGGTGATTCACGCCGAGGGCTGGCAGGACTGCGCCCACATGCGCGACTACGGCAGGCCCGAGGCGGTGAACAAGCAGGTTTTCGCCAATTGTTGCGTCGCAGGTTTCTACTCTTTTCAAGACGGACGCCTCTATCCCTGCCCGTTCGCCTCAAACGCCGCCGCGCTCGGTGCTATCCCCGAGCATCTTGATGAGGCGGTGGACTGTACCGCTGCCGTCGATCCTGAAGAGGTGCGGGCGCTGCTGGAACTGAACCCTCCGGCGGCCTGCAGCTGGTGCCCGGGAAGACCGGCGGATTACAAGACGAACTCGCGGTTTTCCGTCGTCACTCCGGCGGTCCAGACGAGGACTCCTTTGCCGTACCCCAAGATGCGCTGACATATACTGAAACCCCCTAATCCAAGGAAGAAATATGAGAGCACTGTTGCTGACGGGCCCGCAAACGGCGTCCGTCGAAGAGATCGAAACCCCAGAACCCGGCGCAGGCCAGATCAGAGTGAAGGTCGCCTACGCGGGGGTGTGCATCTCGGATGCCACCTATTTTCGCAACGGCGGAAACGGCCCGTTCAAGGTGAAAGAACCCCTCAGCCTGGGCCACGAAAACTCGGCGGTCGTCGATCTCGATCCTGAAGGCGAGTACGCGCAAGGCACCCCCTGCGCGGTACGTCCGGCGGTCTTCGGAACTCCGAAGGAGGGCCAGGAGGGTTGGGCGCCGCACCTGGTTCCTGGGATGACGTACCTGGGTTCGGCTTCTACCGATCCCCACACACAGGGCGGGACGCGCGAGTACCTGATCGTGAACCGCGACCAGGTGGTGCCTCTGGTTGAGGGAACGCCCCTGAAGCGCGCGGCACTTGCCGAGCCCACCACCATCGCTCTGCACTGCATCGGGCTGGCCGGGGGCGTCGAGGGCAAGAAGGTGCTTGTCAACGGCTCGGGCCCGATCGGCATGGTCGCGATCATCACCGCCAAGGCCAAGGGCGCAGCGTCCGTTGCCGCCGCCGATCCCGTTCCCGAGGCGCTGGAGCGGGCCAAGGGCGTGGGTGCCGACGAAACCTATCTCGTGGGCGTCGACAAGGTGCCGACTAGCGCCTTCGATGTGGTGATCGACTGCATCGGGGTGCAGGACGCCATCAACACCGACGTCGACGCCGCTCGGCCCGGCGGTTTCGTGGGCGTCATCGGGATGTCCGGAACGCCTGACACGGCTGTGCCGCTCGGCCCGCTGCAGAACAAGGAGGTGCGCATCACAGGCAACTTCCGCTTGAACGACGAGATGCCCGAGGCGGTGCAGCTGCTCGCCGCCCACCCCGAGTACGACCAGGTGTACACCCACGAGTTCGATCTCGACCATGCGGCGGACGCCTTCTTACTGGAGGCCGATCCGGTGGCTTCGGCCAAGTGCGTGATCCGGCTGTGAGGATTATGGTCGGTGGGGCGTGGCCGTACGCGAACGGCCCGCTCCACATCGGCCACCTGACGGCGCTGCTGCCAGGCGATGCCATCGCCCGCTACTGGCGGATGCGCGGAGCCGACGTGTGCTACATCTCTGGTTCCGATTGCCACGGGACACCGATCACCGCGCGGGCCTTTCGCGAGGGCGTCGCGCCGGTGGAACTCACCGCCCACTACCATTCGCGTTTTACCAAGACTCTTGAGCGGTATGGGTTCAGCTTCGATCGCTTCGGTTCGACGTCCAACCCCGAGCACATCGCGTTCGCCTCGGATTTCCACCGCTCGCTGGCTTCGAGCGAATACGTCGAGGATCGGGACGCCCCGCAGGCTTTCTGCCCGCGTTGTGCCGTTCCCTTGGTCGGACGGATGACGGTCGGTACCTGCTCGCGCTGCGGCTCCACCTCGCGCGGGGATCAGTGTTCTTCCTGCGGGGCCTTGCAAGACCCGGCAACCATGCGCAGGGCCGTCTGCGCCCGCTGCGGCTCACCAGTCTCGGTCGGAACGAGTCGGCAGCGGTTCTTGCTGCTGGGCAAGCTGGCCCCGCGGCTGCGTGAGTTCTTGGATTCGCGCGCTTGGCCGTCGAACGCCGTGGCCCCAACCCGCGAGTATCTGCAAAACCCGGGTGACTTGGCCATGAGCCGATCGATCGAGTGGGGAATCCCGATGCCGGGGCTGGAAGACAAGACCATCTACATGTGGTGCGAGGACATGCTCGGCTATCTCTCGCAATCGCTGGCTCTTGACCCTGCGGGCTTCGACGAACTGTGGCGCTCTCCCGAGTCCTATCACTACCTGGTGTTCGGCATCGACAACTTGCTGTTCCACTCGGTCGTCTTCCCTGCGATGCTGATGCCGGGCGGCTGGCACCTGCCCGACCAGCTGGTGTGCTCCGAATTTCTGACGCTGGGCGGACGCCGGATCGCCACCAGCGATAACTGGGCGCTGTGGGCCGACGACATCGCGGCGGTCTGCTCGCCCGATCTGCTGCGCTGGTATCTGCTGGCCCACGGAACGCTGGGGGGAACCGCCGATTTCACCGTGGGCGGGTTCTTGGATGCCGTTGATTCGGGCTTGCCGGGGATGGTGAATCGGCTGCATTTGGAGGACAGGATCATCCCAGATACTTACCTGGAAGAGACGTTTACCCAAGTGGGAGACGCCATCGCCGAGGGACGCCCGGATAGAGCACTTAGGTTGATCGAGGACTTCATCTTCCAAAACCCGACCGCCCACGCGCTGGCCAATCTCGCCGTCCTGCTCAGGCCCTTTTGCCCGGAGACTGCCGATCGGCTGGGAGCTCAGTTGGGCGTCGGGAATGAGAAGTGGGAGCCGGTCGGGGTACCAAGCGGGGAGGCAAACGGCCCGATATTTGATATGCCCGACGCCCGCGCCCTGCACGTGCTGGAGGCTAGGGCGACGTCCAAGGAACCGGGCCCAGTCGTCCCGTTTAATGCGAACACGCTGTTGCCGAGCGGGAGCCGCCGATGAGCGCCCTGAGCATCATCATGCCGGTGCGCAACCGCGAAAATCTGCTGCTCGAAGCGGTGGAGTCGATCCGAAACGGGGGCCTTGAGGACTACCACCTGATAATCGTCGACGACGCCTCGACCGACACCACCCGCGACGCCATCCGCAAGCTGCTGCCCGACACCAAGATCACGACCTTGTTCCTGCCCAAGCAAGTGGGCCCGGGCCCGGCCAGAAACGCGGGACTAGAGCTGGCAGGAATCGGGCCAACCTCGTCGTCGGCTTACACACAAGACTGGATCCTCTTCATGGACTCCGACGACCTAATCCTCCCCGGCACGCTGGCAAAACTGAACCTGGACGTCGACGCGGACATAATTCAACTGCCCAATAACACCGTCGATGACGGCAAGCGGCGCTACCCGCTGCGAGAAAACCAACACCTGCTAATTCAGAACCCGCACATACCTGCGTCCGGTCAAGCCCAAGGCCGGGAAAAGGCGACCTCTGAGGCCGCATCCGTCCCCGGCCCCCGAGCCGGAGCGGAGCCCCCGTTCTTCCTAACCACCGCCTGGGCCCACCTATACCGGCTCAGCTTCCTCAAGGCCAACCATTTGCGCTTCCCAGCGCTCGATTTCTCCGAGGACGTGGTCTTCAACCTGGGGGCGTACCGGCTTGCCGAAAGGATCGTCCAAAGCCAAGTGCCGATCTACGAATACCGGCTGCGGCACGCCCCCGATTCCATCAACTCCCAAACCGACGCCCAACTGCTGAAAACCCGCAAACAAGAGGCGATCGCGGCGGTTCAGAACCTGCCCGACCCGGGCTTCCTGAGCTGGGCAAAGCAAGACCGTCTGAGAGCTTGGAGCGCTTAGCCTCCCAGCAGCCGACGGTCGTCCAGACCCTCGTGGTAGGCAGTAGTCACCGGAATGATCTCGATCAGCTCTAGCGCGTGATTCCCAAGCTCGACGGCCAACTCAAGTTTTCCGTCGACCACGGCCTTGGCCTCGCGCGAGAGGGCGGGAGTGGAGGCCTCATGCAGCAGCTCCAGCTCGTGCGCAGTCGGGGACATAGGCCGCCCGAGATCGCGCCACGCCGCCCATGCGTTTCCGCATTCTTCGTCGACCCGACGACGGATCACCGCGCACTCCTCGGCATCGATCACGACCGTGAGGTTTAGCCGATGCGCACCGGCATCCTCAAACTCCTCCGAGCCCGTCAGCGGTTGCCAGGCCAGTATCATCACCCGACCGTCGGCGGTGCGAGTGGCCAGGAAATCCTCTCCCTGCGCCAGCACGTCCTCCCCCAGCCGTGCCATGAATGCGTACAGGTGATAGGTAGGCTTTCGCACCTGCCGGTACCCGAGCAGCCCGAAGCCGCCGTGGAAGAACGAGGTGGGGATGCCCTGTTCCTCGAACACATCACTAAACGTCCAATAGCTGAACGAATCCACCAGTTCTCCGCCGCCAGCCAGCACTGGCGCGAGGTAGGCGGAGTTGTACGCGGTGTCGTGTATCGGGTTGAGCGGGTGGTAGGAGGTGTTGAACTCGGTGATGTGCACCGGTATCGACTCCAGCGCGGTACCCCTCAGCGCCTGGGCGGGCCGAGCGAATTGCTCCAGCAGATCGGAGGGCGGATAGAGCGTTTGGTAGACGCCGAACGGAATGTGCTGCGCCGGGCCAGAGGAATATGCGTGGGCGGAGAAGAAATCGCACGGCAGATTGTTCGCGGTAACGAACTCGGTGAAATCCTCGTACCAGGTACCCGCCCGGGGAGCCACAGCCGGGCCGCCGACCTGTAGTTCGGCGTCGACCTCCTTGACGGCCAACGCGCTCGCCTCGTAGAGCTTGAAGTAGGCCGGTTGATCGGCGTCCTTCCAAAACTGAACCAGGTTCGGCTCGTTCCACACCTCGATGGGCCAGCGCTTCACCTCCGAGATGCCGTAGCGTTCGATCAGATGCCGAAGTGTTTGTTTCACCAGCTCGGCCCATTCCTCGTGGTCGGCGGGCGGCGTGATGTTGCCCTCCCACCAAAAGACGCTCTCCTCGCCGGTTGCCAGCGGCTTGGGCATGAACCCGAGCTCCAGGAAGGGCCGGATGCCGAGTTCAAGGTACATGTCGACGACCTGATCCAGGTACGTGAACCCGTAGCGGCGCACACCGAGATCTTCGCGCAAAATCCCCATCGCCTTGGAGAACAGCCCGTGCCCGCGAATATGCCTGAAGCCGATCTCGCGCTGGGTCAGCGCCAGTGATTCGCGGTAATCCGAGCGCAGCGCCAGCGCCATCCGCCCAGTTCCGACGCACTCACGCCAAGCCGAACTCAGCTTTCCAATAGGCTCTTTCGGGACGTCCATGGCCACCTCCAATGAAGAAACTTTCGTATTTCGACGATTGTGCTACAGCCAGTCCTCTGAGCGGCTCTCCGTCCGGCTGGAATTTCTCACAAAGGACAATCGCAACGAAAATTTCGTAGTGCAAGCGTCGGCATTCGATCCGCCGCGGCGCCGGGCGGAATCTACTGCGACCGTACAAGGGGCGGTAACCCCGCTCGCCATCACCCTGATAGCTTCGCTGTTGGCGTTGTTCATCTTCCTGCCCATCCTCAAGCCGTTCTCCGACGGCTTCACCAAC
>JAISTE010000140.1 GCA_031272825.1 Propionibacteriaceae bacterium
GGCGTCGATCGGATGCGGGCAGGGGCAGCGCGGTGTCGCTTGGGTTGCACTGGTGGTTGGCCTCAGCGTCGGCGCTCAGGCGGGACTGGGTGAGCTCGCGGGCCCGCTCGACCGGAAGCGGCATCCGGCCGGTCAGGGTGTTGGCGAGCTTCGTCTGGGTGATCTCCTTGGCGAGCGCGGCCAGCACGTTGGCCGCCGAGCGCACCTTCTTGATGTTGAGCTGGGGAATCTGGGTGTAGAGCTCAGCCAACACCGGATTCTCCTGCCAGGTCTGGGTGGGGGAGATGAGATAGCCGGGGTCGTCGGCATTGCGCGGCACGCGTGCCTGGCCGCACAGGATGGCCCCCAGGTAGTTTTCTCCGACCACGATCGGGATCGAGAAGTCCACCAGGCCCGCATGGCAGCGGTAGATGCGCGGCTTCCCGTCCATAGCTGACTGCAGGCCGCCGTAGGCGTCGCAGGCATAGCACATTTGCCGCCTGATGGGATCCTTGCGGATCTCCAGGCAGAAAGCGGAAAACCCGCATGCTGGTGTCACTGGCTCTCCGCGACGGTCTACAGTGATCACCCCGAGCGCGGTGGCTTGGGAGAACTCCACCTCAACCGAACGAAGGGAAGCCAGATCCACGTCCTCGTAGATCATGAGCCCGTCCTTTGCTCTCGGAGAAAGATTAGCCCCGGGCCGGGAGGGCGGACAAGCCGATGATTAGATTCCTCATACTGTTGGCTGATTGGGCTGAACACGCCGGGGTTGCCCATTGGATGGGGACGTGGCAGAGTTTTCCCCGGCACCATTGAGGGGAAGCCGGTGAGACTCCGGCACTGACCCGCAGCCGTTAAAGTCGGAATGCCTCAGTGGAGGGCCAGGTCAGTGACCAGCTCGTCGAGGCAAGCGAGCCGACCCGTTTCGGATTTGCCTCGGAGGAACGCGGCAAGCCCGTCCAAGCTCTTCCGCGTCCACCGAGTGATTGACCAAGACCCGTCGCCGCCGCTGGAGCGTGTCCCGGCTGGCGGCGGCGGGTTCCTTTATCTGTGAAGACGCACAAGCTACGGGATAGCTAAATAGTGGTAAAGAATTTTCCCGCGGGCGTCCATCGCAGTAATCTTGCTCGCAGTGTAAGTATCGGAGAGGGAAATTGTCTAAGAAGGAAAAGGTTGTTGCCCCGCTGCAAGTACTCGTCGCCGAAGACGAGGCGTTGATCAGGCTTGATCTCGTCGAGCTGCTGACTGCTGAAGGGTATGAAGTCGTCGGCGAGGCGTCGGACGGCGAAAAGGCTGTCGAGTTGGCTCGTGAGCTCGAACCAGATCTGGTGATTATGGACATCAAGATGCCGAAGATGGACGGCGTTACCGCCGCAGGCATCATCGGCGAGGAGCGCATCGCCCCGGTCGTCATGCTGACGGCTTTCTCCCAGCGCGAGCTGGTCGAGAAGGCGCGCGACGCCGGAGTCATGGCCTACGTCGTCAAGCCGTTCTCGTCTGCCGACCTGATCCCGGCCATCGAGATCGCCATGGGCCGCTACGAAGAGATCCGCGCAGTCGAGGACGAGGTCGCCGACCTGTCCGAGCGCCTGGCCTCCCGCAAGGCCGTCGAACAAGCCAAGGGCCTGCTCCAGCGTGACCTCGGCCTAACCGAGCCGGAAGCCTTCCGCTGGATTCAGAAGACGGCCATGGACTTGCGCAAGTCGATGCGCGAAGTCGCTGAGGGTGTCATAGCTCACAACAAGTGAGCTATGACGTCGGGATCAGCCCCCGAGTCACGCTCGCATAGTCAAAAGCAGAACATAAAAACGCCATCTCAGGCACGTCCGAGTCGTGCCTGAGATGGCGTTTTACGTATTCGAGATCGGCGTAAGCCGAGGCGGCAGGGCCTAAGCCCCGACCGCCTTCTTGGGATCGGATTTGCCGACGCCCAGCCACAGAGCCGCAGCGGCGCCGCGGGAGTTGACGCCCAGCTTGTTGAAGATGTGGTACATGTGCGTCTTCACGGTTTGGGGAGAGATCTGCAGCTCGGCCGCGATCTCGTCGTTGCCGCACCCTTCGGAGACCAGCTGCAGGATTTCTGTCTCGCGGGCTGACAGGCCGTGCTCGGCGATCAGCTTGGTGCGATGCACCTTCGGGGAGGTGTGTTTGAAATCGACGGCGTTGGTCGCGAACCGGCTCATCACCGTGCCGCCGCGGGGGGCGAGCAGGAGGGCAGCCTTGAGTTCGGCGTCGGAGAAAGAACCGTAGTTGAGGTAGCCGCGCGCCCCGTGGGCCATGGCGGACTGAACCACGCGCTCGTCCTCAACGGAGGTAAGCATCACCACCGGAGTGTCCTTGATGCGGCCCAAGACGGACAGGCCGTCCATGCCGGGCATGTTGATGTCGAGGAAGACCAGGTCGAAGGTCTCCTTCTGCAAGGCCAACAGAGCCTGCTCACCGGAGCGGGCGGAGGTGACCTGAATGTTCGGGTCGAGCAATTTCACCTTCTGGGTGAGCCCAGAGAGGATGATCGCGTTGTCGTCAACTATTAGAAGCTTCATACTTATTCCTTTTCTCCAATGGGAGTTCCAACGTCACTTCGGTTCCCCAGTCGCCGGTGTCGATCCGCATGGCGCCGCCATAACCCTCGGCGACTTCGCGCACACCCAAAAGGCCGAAGTGGCCTTCCTTGCGCTTGTCGACGGGGTCGACGCCAGCCATGCCTTTGCCGTCGTCGCGCACCTTGAACTCGAGTTTGTCCCCGACCCTGGTCAGGGAAACCCGCACCTCGCGGGCCTCGGCGTGCCGGTGCACGTTCTCTAGCAATTCGGCGACCATTCGGGCGAGTGTCGCCCTCCAGGTACCGGTCACCTCATCGAAGTCGATCCCCTGATACGTGACGCACAACTCCGGATACTCCTCGGCTGTACGCGCCACGATGTCGGCGAATGACCCGGTGAGGTCGTGCACGGGCTTGGTGCGCATCTCCTTCATCAGCTCCCTGGAGAGCTGATGTGTGTGAACCAGGGCCTCGTGCAATTCTTCCAATCTCTCGGCGGTCTCGGGGTCGCCTTTCGCAAGGCTGGCTTGGGTGACCTCTGTCAAGATTACGGAGCCATACAAATTCTTGGTGATGGCGTCGTGCATCTCGCGGGCGAAGCGGTTGCGTTCGTCGGTGCGAATGCGCTGCGCCACAAGGGTGACGTTCTCATGCCAGATGGCTGTGTTCATCTTGGCCAACCGTTTGATTGAGAGGGAGACGAGCACCGCGGCAAACAGCATCACCGTTCCGCCGACGCCCTGGACGATGCCCATGAGGAAGCGGTCTTGGTGCTGCGGAAGGTCGATCATCACATATCCGATGAACGTGACGACCGAAAGGACGGCCGTGTAGATCAGGTAGAGCCGGTTGGAGTATTCCCCTTGGGCGACCAAGGCCAGCGCGATGCAGAAGTAGATGAGGGCGAAGCCGACCTCTGGCGTGTCGATCAGAGGATCCGTGGTGAGCAGCATTGCGGCGGCGAGTATGCCGTCGATCAGCTGCACCCAGGGTTTCAACCCCATATGGACGAACGCTTTGACCGGAAGCATCAAGTAGACGCCGTTCCCGACCAGTGCCGCCACGGGCAGCACGAAAGGCAGGATCATGTGTTCCGGATGGACGATCTCAAGCAGCAAGATCACCAGCGCACAGGCGACGCGCACTCCGCACAACGCCCGGGCCGCTGAAACATGCACACCTGTCTCAGTGAACACCTCTGACAATCTATCCCCTCTCTGGCCGACCATTTTAGAACACGTCCCCAAACAATCCCTGGATAACCGGCAGCTACAAGTGAACACTACGAAAAGGGTGTGGCGCAATGTGCAAAATCTATATCCGATGTATACGGAAATAGATTGATGCGCAGTAACTAAAACGCCTGGGGCTACGCCGTTCAATCTAGTTATTTACCTTGTGGCAACCAATCAACCGCGATTACGTTATATGAACGGAATAACTCCAAACATGGTTCTTTTACGAAAGGCAACACAATGAACAAAGGCTCCAAGCGCCTCGCGCTGGCCTCTGGCGTACTGGTGGCCGCCCTTGCCCTGGGCAGCGCGGCTTACTACACCGACTTCGCGAACCTGAACTTCGGTTCCGACGCCGAATCCGGCATCGGCGGCGACGGTACCAAGGTCTTCAACATCCAGGTCGCTGAGTTCAACCCCGACGGCAAGCCCAACGCGGATAAGTGGCAGGAAGCCGATACGGCCGAAGGCGTGGACGTCCCGATCCCGGGTGCCGACACCATCACCCCGGGGGATACCATCACCACTGAGCTGCCGTTCCGTAACGCTTCTGCCAAGCTGAAGTCGATCACGACCTTCAAGCTGATCAATCGCACGACCCCGAACGGCAAGACCTCTGACCCCGAGATGCTGGCCGCCCTCAAGTTCACCGTCAAGCTGGACGGCACGATCATCGAGGAGACAGGCCCAGGTGCAGTAAAACTGGAGGACGTTAGCTGGAATATGATGTCAAGGGAATTCTCTCTAGGCACCCTCGCCCCGTTGGAAGAGCACAAGCTGCAGTTCGAGATCACGCTTCCCTTGGACCAAGCTCAAACAGAAGAGCAGAGGAACGCGACCAACGGCAAGGTGGCTTACTTCCAAGTCCACTTCGATGGCGGGTCTGACAAGTAGGTCATAGATGAAACGCGCCACTTGGAAGCTGCTGTCGGCCACGGGAACCATCCTGGCCGTCTTCGCCCTGCTCACCGCAGCGGTGCTGACGGATCAAGATGAGGTGCTCGTGCGCATGGCGCCGAACCGCTTCGACATCGTCGTTGCGGGCAACGCCTCTGACGCAGCGTGGCTTCCATCTGACGCAAACTGGGCTCAGGGAGACACTGTTCCCCTTACTATCTCCCTGAATATGGCGGCGCTGCCGCCCGGCGGACACCAGGATCTGCGCATCGCGGTCAAGAACGCGAGCGCGCGTACCGCTGGAAGGTTGGAGCTCACCATCTCCGACCCAAATCCGATGGGCGGCAGCGTCGATTTCAAGACGGGGAACTATCTTGAACTTTTCGACCAGCTGTTGTTTACCGTCACTCCTGTTGGCGGTACGCCAGGGATGCAGCTGAAGGCGGGCGAACTGGGCACAGCCTCGTGGCCGTGCCGTCTGTTGCCCGGCCAATATCAAATCTTCGACGTCCGGATTCAGGTGCCCGCGACGCTCGGCAATCGTTACCAGGAGGCAGACACGGACATCATGTTCCACTTCGAGGCGGTGGGCGAATGAACCGCGCGCTCGCATGTTTGATCGCCGCCTCCGGCTCGCTCATGGCCATCAGCGCCGGGGCGACCTGCGCCGCCTACACAGACCAGGCGAACCTCAACTTCAGCTTTGGCAACCCCGGGTTTGACATCGGAATCGTCGACGGCAGCAGTTACGTACAGGCCGAATCCAAGGGGACGGCCGTGGTTGAGTCCGTTGAGCTGGCTGGAGGTGCGAGCTCGGAGGTGGTGCTGTCGAAGACGACGCCTGTGGAATTCACTACCAAAGTAAAAGTAGCCCCCGGCTTTGGGGCTTCTGCGCTGTACGTCGGGCTTTGGGATCCAGACGATGAGGGCAGCTCGGATGTGTTCAACACGCTGGAGTTCACCGTGCTCGTGGACGGCCAGACGAGTGCTTTGCAATCTCTCAGTGCGGATGAAGTAAACCAGGCAAAACAGGCGGTGGCAAGCGATCTCAAGCCCGGAGACACCTGCGAGATCACCGTGCAGGCGCTGCTCACCGACGCCGGGAAGGCAACCAGCGCCGACGATGCCAAGAAGGGCACGGCCATCGGGCTGAAGGTGACGGGGGAGAGCGGGAAATGAGGACGCTATCTGTTTGGTGCTCGCGAGTATTGACAGGAGCTGGTGTTGCGCTGGCCCTCGCACTTGGCTGCACACCCGCCCACGCCGAAAACCTCATCGACGCCGCGCCCTCGCTGGTGAGCATCTCCGTGCCCGCCCCGGGTCACAGCGAAGCCTGGGAGATGACAGTGAAGAACCGCACCGACCGTACCCTTGAACTCGGCCTAGTTGTTTCCACCGGCGGCGATGCACTGCTTTTCGACGGGCCGACGCCGCTGGTGATGACGGTAACCGACAGCTCCAAGACTGTGCTCACCGAGGTTCCCTCCACTCGGGTGGTTGTATTGCCCGATTTGGCGCCGCACGCGGTCTATATGTTGCACGGGGAGGTCGCGCTGCCTGGGGCGGCCGACAACGCCTACCAGGGGTTGAGCGGAGAAATCTCGCTGAGGTTCACCGCCACCGATAAAGGGGAAGCGAGCGAGGATCCCAACTCGCCAAAGAAGACCGCGAGCCCAAGCGCAGACCCGGATGGTTCAGACGATTCTGACGACTCCGACTCTGATTCAGACTCGGACTCTGACGATGGCAAGAAGCATCCGGGCAAAGACGAACCCTGGAGCCTGCCGTTCACCGGATTCGACGCCCTCGTGGTGGGTGTCACCGGTTTCTTTGCGCTGGCCGTCGGCTATGCGCTGCGGAAAGGGGCCGGAAACGCCAGGGGACAGCGCAGATAACAGCCAGCCGGGGGACAGTAAATGACAGGAATGAGACACCTGGCCGAGGAGCCGCTCGAAGCGGCGGAAAACGAGGCCGAGCCCAGGCGCGCGAGCCGGGCGATTGAGACCGAGGAGAAAGCACTAAGCCCGGCGGCCAGAATCTGGAGCGTTATCCGTTCGACCATTCTCGGGGCCGCGGCCGCACTGGGCGTCATCTGCGTGCTGGCCTTCGGCGTCGCGATGTTGTTCGGGATAAAGCCGCTCGTCGTGTTCTCCGGCTCGATGGAGCCGACCATCCCCACCGGCTCCGTCGTTTTCGAGAAAACCGTGTCAGTGGCCGAAGCAAACATAGGGGACATCGTGACGGTGCCCAGGACGTCGAACAGCGGGTTGGTGACCCACCGCATGGTGGTGAAATCCGAGAAGGCACCGGGCGAGTACGAGCTCGAGCTCAAGGGCGACGCCAACGCCCACAAAGACCCGAAGCCCTACACAGTCTCTGTGGTAGGCAAATATCTGTGGCACGTGCCGTGGCTGGGGAACGTGGCGCTCGCGCTGCAAGACTCCAAGGGAATCATGTACGCCGGGGTGGCGGCACTAGTGCTCATCGCGGTGTTCTTGTTCGACCCTGCCGCACAGAAAGAGGAAGCCGCCAGCCCTGCTCAGCCAAAACATAGACGCCGCACCCGGGCATAGTTTCGCAAACACCATCGATTATTAGGGGATTCATTGAACCGCAAGCACCTGGATCGCGCAGCAATCGCGGCGATCATTTTCACCTCGCTGAGCGCGCTGGCGTTCTCAGGCTACGTCGTACAGCGCACAGCCGCAGCGTTCACCGACCAAACCCACTCCAAGACGGCCCACATCGCCAGAGAATGGGTGCCGGGCGGGTTGGAGCTGCCGGAGTTCCCGGATAAACCGGTGTTCCAGCACGGCCTGGAGGACGGCGGGCGTATGCGAAATACCGGCCTTGGCCTGGACATCCACGGGGATTCGTGGATTTGGGGCTTGCCAGGCCTCCGCATGGACGGGAGCGGCCAGAACACCACATGGAGCGAAGCGGCCTCCGTGCCGGTCAAAGTACAAGGGCTGCAAGCGGGAACCATTCGTCAGGTCACAGGTATGACCAACTCGGTCAACGCACTGGACGAAGACGGCCACGTTTGGGGCTGGGGAGGAACGCAAGCGAGTCAGGGGACTGATATATCTAGCTCGGTCAGCGGGAATTTCAAGTGGGCACCCCTCAAGCTGCGCGTAAACAGCTCCGCCGATGGAACCGGCCCCTACCTTGATCATATCGTCTACATCAGCTCAAACGACGGCGCGGGTGCGGCGATCAAGGACGACGGAACTATCTGGCGCTGGGGGCCCGATCCGACACAGAACATCGCATATTCGGGCAACGTCGAGCTCGGGGCAAGTCAGTTCTCCGGTATGCCCGACCCGACCCTGCCCGGCAAGCGTCCGGTGTACCTCAAAGGCTCCGAGACCGATATGTTCGCGATCTTGGAAGACGGCGAGGTTTGGTTCTGGGGCCAAGACGACAAGCAAAGCGCTACCCCGCCTGCCACCGACGTCAAAGTAGACGGCGTCATTCCTCACAAGCTCGATGCGTTGAAGCCCTGGATGAAATCGGAAGGCGCCAACCCTTACATCGTTGACATCGATGGTGGTGATGGGATCGGCGGTGCGCTGCTCTCGGACGGTACGGTGCTTACTTGGAGCCGCAGCGGGGGCCCGACCGGGCGCAACGGCAGCGGCGATCCAGCGCTGGTACCAGAGCTCACCGACGTCACGACCATGAGCTATGGCTACCGCGGGGCGATGTTCCTCAAGAACGACGGAACCATGTGGGCCTACGGAACCGGCGACGCCCAGTCCGGCTATCTGCCGAGTAAGACGACCAAATTGGATGACGATGTGAAGTACATCTCAGCCGGGGAGGCATTCATGGTCTGGATGAAGACAAACGGCGAGTTCTGGGGGATGGGTTACAACGTCTATGCGCAGATCGGCATGCCCGCGCTCAAGCCCGGGGATGCCACCCAGGGGTATCGCACGTCTCCGGGCAAGATTCTTTGGAATGGTCAGAACCTGCTGAAAGATATTGATTGGGAGTAGGACGCCGGACGCTTCGCCCCGCTGAGATCCTGCGACTACGCGCAGGATGACGATGCGGGGGA
The DNA here is from genome assembly GCA_031272825.1 of Propionibacteriaceae bacterium. Classification (GTDB taxonomy): domain Bacteria; phylum Actinomycetota; class Actinomycetes; order Propionibacteriales; family Propionibacteriaceae; genus Propionicimonas. Next base: position 8,720 of record JAISTE010000140.1, read on the forward strand.
GAAACAGGGTGACGGTATTGGATGAGAATCTCTACGGCGTCGGCGTATCAGACGGGCTTTCCGTGCCCGGTGCCGATTCCAGTTCTGAGCCCTTTACGGTGCCCGTCAGGCCGCCGGTTTCGGTGCCGACCAGGCACACGATCTCGCGATCCCCTTGTTTCCAGGTTTGCTCGTTCGGGGCGAAGTACTTGATCACCAGGTTCGAGTGGCCGTATTCGGCACCCACGTAGGGGATGTATTCGGCGGTGCAGTAATCCTTGGCCTCCGTCGCGACCACCTCGTCGCCGGGGTAATCCCCGCCGGTCATGTACTTCTTGTTGTAGGCCTCCCAGTAGTGCGGCGAGACGCACGGGATGACCTCCACCTTGGCGATGTCCCCGTCGACCAGCGGGCCGACGCAGTCACCCACCTCCAGGCCGGTTACCGGAAGGTGGGTGGGGGAGAGCACCTGGCCGTCGGAGCCGCGCGGGCTGGTAGGCGTGCCGGAGCAGCCCGCCAGCAGCGCGAGCACGGCCAGTGCTATCGCCCTTTTCATCCGAGCTCGGCTTCCACCTTGACCGGGCC
>JAISTE010000153.1 GCA_031272825.1 Propionibacteriaceae bacterium
GAGGTGGCGAGCTCGGCCCAATGCTCGCGCGAGAGCGTCAGGTATGGGCCGTAAGGGTCTGGATCAGATGGATGTGCCAGTCGCGCCAGCGACGGGCTAGTTGTCGGTTCCTCCACGCAGGACAGTCTAATTGCGCGGAAGGGACGACGTCTCACAACCGCCGCGTGTATCGGCTGCAGTGCTAGTGGAAAACTGCACGCACAACTGCTGCCCCCCCGAAAGCGTCCCCGGAAATTTCCCACGTTTGTCATGCGGCCATCACGCTCAAACGCCGAACGCGCGGCTACCCTTATCCCATGGGCGCGTTCAGGCACCCGGTAGGGCCCAAACCCCCGTGGCTCTATTGGGTAAGGAGGGGAGTGTTTGCCGTGTGCTGCGCCGCCATCGTCACCGCCCTGTGTTTCCTTGGCTACGGCATCTACGGCACGCTCCAGCCCGATAAGACCGACGAACTGCCCTATGTTCCCCCTTCCGCGCTGCCCAAGGAGCCCGAGCCGGCACCCGCCGCATGTGAGGCCTCGGCGCTGAAGGTGACGGCCACCGGGTTCGAGCGGATCTCGGTGGACACCACCGGAACGACGCCCTTTACCTTCACTGTCGCCAACAACTCCGATAAAACGTGCGTGCTGAGCGTCGGAGCGGACAATTTCGCCGCCCAGGTCGTCTCGGGTTCGGATCAAATCTGGACGACGGGCGATTGCCCCACCTGGATCCCCACGCTCACCCAAGAGGTCGCGGCAGGGGCGAGCGCGGACGTCACCTTGGATTGGCAGGTGCGGCGCTCTGCGGCCGACTGCAAGGTCGAGAAATCCAAGCTTGGGCGCGGCTACTACTCGGTCAACGGCACCTACCTGGGACTGGAGGCCAGCTTCCGCTTCCAGCTTGTGAAGACGTAGGCGCAAGCCGCTTTCAGCTGCGAGTATGATTGCCCCCATCCCAAAAGAATGCGTGGCTATGTCTGAAGAATTCCCTGTTGAACTGGCCGAGCTCGGCCTAACTTTCGATGACGTCCTCCTCCAGCCCAGGGCGTCCGACGTGATCCCGTCCGAGGTCGACACCCAAACCCAGATCACCAAACGAATCTCGGTAAAGATTCCGCTGCTCTCCGCGGCGATGGATACCGTCACCGAGTCGCGGATGGCCATCGCGATGGCGCGCGAGGGCGGCCTGGGAATCTTGCACCGGAACATGCCGATCGAAAAACAGGCCCGCATGGTCGATCACGTGAAGCGCTCCGAAGCCGGGATGGTCGATCAGCCCATCACTGTCTCCCCCGAAAACACCATTGCTGAAGTCGACGCCCTGTGCGCGGAATACCGTATCTCCGGTGCTCCTGTGGTCGACGCCGAAGGCAGGCTGCTCGGCATCGTCACCAATCGCGATATGCGCTTCGAGGACGACCCCAACCGCCTGGTGCGCGACGTCATGACCAAGATGCCGCTCGTCACCGGCTACCCCGGGATCTCCGGCGACGAGGCACTGAAATTGCTCGCCCAGCACAAGATCGAGAAGCTGCCGCTGGTCGACTCCGACGGCAAGCTCACCGGCCTCATTACCCTCAAAGACTTCGTGAAATCCGACAAGTACCCGATGGCTTCCCGCGACGACCAGGGCCGCCTGCGCGTCGGCGCGGCCATCGGCTTCTTCGGTGATTCCTACGAGCGCGCGATGGCGCTGGTGGATGCCGGGGTCGACGTGATCGTCGTGGACACCGCCCACGGCCACACCCAGGGCTCGATCGACATGATCCGCAAGCTCAAGAGCGAACCGGCGGCCAAGAACGTCGACATTATCGGCGGCAATATCGCCACCTATGAGGGCGCAAAAGCGCTTGTGGATGCCGGGGCTGACGGCGTGAAGGTCGGCATCGGCCCGGGTTCGATCTGCACCACCCGCGTAGTGGCGGGCGTGGGCGTCCCCCAGGTGACGGCCATCATGAACGCCGCCCGCGCCTGCAAGCCCGCCGGGGTTCCGATCATCGGCGACGGCGGACTTCAGTATTCCGGCGACATCGCCAAAGCCATCGTCGCGGGTGCGAACGCAGTGATGCTCGGCTCCCTGCTGGCCGGCTGCGACGAATCCCCGGGGGAGCTCGTGTTCATCAACGGTAAGCAGTTCAAGCTTTACCGCGGCATGGGTTCGCTGGGCGCGATGGCCGCCCGCGGCCGCAAGGCCTCCTATTCGAAGGATCGCTACTTCCAAGCCGACGTCACCAGCGACGACAAGCTCATCCCCGAGGGCGTCGAGGGGCAGGTCGCCTACCGCGGCCCGCTCGCTGCGGTGGCATATCAGCTTGTCGGCGGCCTGCGCCAGTCGATGTTCTACTCAGGTGCCCGCACAGTTCCGCAGCTGCAGCAGCGCGGCAAGTTCGTGCGCATCACAGCGGCTGGTCTGCGCGAATCCCACCCGCACGACATCCAAATGACGACGCAAGCACCGAACTATTCGCCGCATCAGATGTAGGGGTTTTCCAAGAGGGACGGTTCCTTTTGGTAAACCGTCCACTCGCTTATCCGTCCCCGGGCTGGACCCGGGGCGGGACGGGGGTTGTGGGGTCGTCTCCCACAGGGGTGGTGTCAGATGACGACGCAAGCACCGAACTATTCGCCGCATCAGATGTGAGGGTCGTCGGCCTGCACTGCTCCCTAAACCGTCATCCTGCGCGAGCGTAGCGAAGTCGCAGGATCTACTGCTTAGCTTGTTTGAGTTGAGATCCTTTTGGTAAAGGTGTTACAGCTTCGGGTAGGCGAACAGGTCGATCGTCGTTAGGTCGATCAGGGCCTGGCGGACTTTCTCGTAGTCGTCGGGGAACTTGTTCATGGCGGAGGGGCAGTCGGCGCGAACTACCTGCTGGCCGCGATCCGCGTATTCGACGGTGAGCTTCCAGCCGCCGCAGTCCATGACGGGCTGAGCCGGGTTGTACTGTTCCTCCCACCAAGACAAACGCGTACTGCCGATGGCTGACTGGAACTTCTCCACGTTGTTCAGGTCTATCGTCTTATCGGGGTATGGGAACGGATCGTCGTCCAGTGCCGCCGAGTAGTACTCCAGTTTCTTTTCTTCCAGATCGACGCGCCAGCGCTTGGAACCGGCGGTCCAGCCGTCGTAGTGGTCTATGGTGAGCTCTTCGATCTCGTCGACCCAGATCCCGCCGACGGGCTCCACACATCCGGAAATACCCAGGCCCAGCACTAACGCCAGCGGGACAGCAAGCAGGCACCTCATCGCCTCTCCTTCGCTTTCGGCCTCTATCGTAACTGCCGACGGACGCGCGAAAGG
>JAISTE010000005.1 GCA_031272825.1 Propionibacteriaceae bacterium
GGAGCCGCGTGCTCGCCCTTGTAGTTCTCGTTTTGTGTAAGGGTGATAGAAGAGCCCTTTGCGTACTCGGAGATGACGTACGGGCCGGAGGAAACCAAGATTGAATCATCTTTAGGGAGCTCGGTCATATTGAAGTCGTTGTTCCAGGAGTTGGCGATCTTCGCGATGGCCGCTTTGTCCTTATTCTTGAAGGCATCGACGACGCCCTGGGCACCTGCCGCAGCATCAGCAGAACCGAGTGCCTTCATACCGACGACGTGGGCGGGCAGCGCCGCGATGTCGATGTAGTACTCCCAGTCGGCGAACTGCTCGGAGAAAGTGAATGTGATGGTATTGCCGTCGATCTCGGGGAAGTCTTTCATCAGATCGAACCCATAGGTGCCGGTATTGAAGTAGGCCTGCTCACCCTCAAGGTTTTGCATGCTCATATCTTCGTCTTGATACTCGGCGGCTTCTTCGTCGCTAAGCGTGTTGAACTGGCCGCAGCCAGCCGCCCAGCGCAAGACGTAGTCGGCGGGGGTGACGGGAGTGCCGTCGGACCAGGTGGCCGTCTCGGCGATGGTGATCTTGGCCTTGAGCGGGTCGTCGGAGACCTTCTCCCAGGTGCCGAAGCTGGTGTTTGGCACCTTGTTGAGTTCGGTGTCGTAGGTGAACAGGGAATCGTAGGTGAAGTAGCGCACGATGGCATTGGCCGTCGCATTCCCGTATGAGGTATCCATGTTGAGCGAGTACAGAGGTTGGTTCCACATGAAGGTGAAAGACTCCGCGGTTGAGGCTACTTGTACGGACTCGCTCGGCGGCGTCGAAGCAGTTGGCGGGGTGCACGATGTTAGGGAGAGAGCGAGCGCACCAGCGAGTACTGTGCTCACCCCCTTGAAGAGGTTTTTCATGATTTTCCTTTCGTAGGCGAAGACTTCGCCCTGGCTTGGCCCGCAATCTATCCGCAAAACTCCGCGCCGACGATAGAAATCCTAAAAAGAAACCAAATTGCAATATTTGCTGGTTTACAAGGGAAAACATTGGGAAACCCTGCTTATTCGAGGTGTCCCGACAGGCCCTTCACACCCGCCTTTCGACCCCCGGAGATGGGATTATCAACATCCCCGTCCCCGGACTTGATCCGGGGCGGGCGGTACCGTTCAGCCCTGGCTTTTGGGATTAAAAACATCAGGCCCCGGAAACCCGGGGCCCAATGCGGTTAGAGGGTTGGGAGTGGCGTTGGGAACCACTCCCAGGATGGTGTGCGATCCAAATGCTACCTTGGTTCGGCTTCGCCCAAGGGGTGTTTGGAAAAATCTCCTGAGAGATTCTTAGTTTCCTTGTGCCTGTGCGATTCGCTCCCTGAGCGCGGCCAGTTCGTGCGTCATTTCCGGCGGGAGTTTGTCGCCGAACATGGCGAAGTACTCCTCGGTCAGGTTCGCTTCTTCGGCCCAGGCTGCCGGGTCGAGGGCGAAGAGCTGCTCGAGTTGTTCGTCGGGGATGAACAGCCCGGCGGTGTTGAGGTCGCCGCGGATCGGGAGCCTGCCGGAGATGGCGTCGGCCGCTCCGATCTCGCCGTTCACGCGCCGCAGCGCCCACTCGATCGCGCGGGAGTTCTCGCCGAATCCCGGCCACAGGAACTTGCCGTCGGGGCCCTTGCGGAACCAGTTGACCTGGAAGATGCGCGGGGCCTTGTCGCCGAGAATTTCGCCCATGCGCAGCCAGTGGCCCCAGTAGTCGGCCATGTTGTAGCCGCAGAAGGGCAGCATGGCGAACGGGTCGCGGCGCAGGGAGCCGACGGCTCCCTCGGCTGCAGCGGTTTGCTCGGAGGAGACGGTTGCGCCCACGAAGACGCCGTGGCGCCAGTTGTAGGACTCGGAGATCAGCGGCACGTTGCTCGCCCGGCGTCCGCCGAACAAGATCACGTCGACGGGCACTCCCGCCGGGTCTTCCCACACCGGAGAGATGGATTCGGCCTGGTCGGCGCGCACGGTGAAGCGCGAGTTCGGGTGGGCCGCCGGGGTGGACGACGCTGGAGTCCATTCCTTGCCCTGCCAGTCGATGAGGTGGGCCGGCGGTTCGTCGGTCATTCCCTCCCACCACACGTCGCCGTCGTCGGTTAGTGCGACGTTGGTGAAGATGGTGTCGTGGGTCAGCGCGTGCAGCGCCGTCGGGTTGGTCTTCTCCGACGTGCCGGGCGCAACCCCGAAGAAACCGGCCTCCGGGTTGATGGCGTAGAGACGGCCGTCAGGGCCGGGGCGCATCCAGGCGATGTCGTCGCCGATGGTCTCCACCCGCCAGCCCGGGATGGTCGGGCGGAGCATGGCCAGGTTGGTCTTGCCGCAGGCCGACGGGAAGGCGGCGGTCAGGTGGTACTTACGGCCGTCGGGGCCGATGATGCGCAAGATGAGCATGTGCTCGGCCAGCCAGCCCTCGTCGCGGGCGATAACGGAGGCGATGCGCAGCGCGTAGCACTTCTTACCCAGCAGCGCGTTGCCGCCGTAGCCGGAGCCGTAGCTCCAGATTTCGCGGGTCTCGGGGAAGTGGGTGATGTACTTCTCGTCGTTGCACGGCCACGGGACGTCGGGGCGGGTGTTGCCCTGGGCGTCACGCAGGGGGTAGCCGACCGAGTGGACGGCCGGAACCCAGTACTCCCCGGCGGCGATGCGTTCCATGGCGGGTGTTCCCGCGCGCGTCATGATGCGCATGGAGACGACCACGTAGGGGGAATCGGTGATCTCGATTCCGAGTTTGGAGATGTTTCCGCCGAGCGGGCCCATCGAGAACGGGATGACGTACATCGTCCGCCCGCGCATGGAGCCGTGGAAGGCCTTGGCAAGGGTTTTCTTCATTTCGGCGGGTTCTGCCCAGTTGTTCGTCGGCCCGGCGTCTTCTTCTTTTTCGGAACAGATGAAGGTGCGCGATTCGACGCGCGCGACGTCGGAGGGCATGGAACGGGCCAGGTAGCATCCGGGCCGTTTCTCCTCGTTGAGCTTGATAAGCGTGCCGGAGGCGACCATCTCGGCGTAGAGCCGGTCGCGTTCCTCAATCGAGCCGTCCACCCAGTAGACGCTGTCAGGCTGGGTCAGCTCGGCCACGCCGAGCACCCAGCGCTTGAGCTCCTCGGGAGCATTCTCAGGGGCATTCAAAGCAATCTGACTCTCAGCCATATTTCCTCACGTTTCTTTGTGGAGCTGCTTGCCAGCAAGCCTAGCCAAACTTTCGTCGTCCGAGAACTCAAACGTTTGGCTGATACGCGGCGATGATAGTGGGTGGCTTCAAGCCGGGCCGCGGGCAAAGCATCACCCATAGTTGATTGGTTCTTGCGTTTGCGGCAAACGCAGCGTTAGCATCGCGCCAAACCCTATCGAAGGAGATCAATGAAGAATCACAGAACTTCAAGCTCTCCGAGGATGGCGTCATTGAGTTGTGGCGTGCCGACTCTTACACGCTGGCGCCTCCGGACAAGGTAGTCCTACCCGGGCCGGGAAGGCTCTACGTCGTTAGCTCATGCACCGGAAACCGCGTCAGCGTAAGCGGCATGAAGGGATCCGAACGCGTGTTCTGGGTAATGGGCGAAGGCTGCGGCGAGGGCCTAGTGTTCTCGGGAGAAAAACCATTCAAAAAGAAGACCACCCTGAAAATGTCCATCGATCCGGACGCCGAATCGCGCTATGCCATGATCGCTTACTTCATCCCGGGCACCGACGAAGAATGATTGGGATCCCGTCACGGATCCGTTCACGGGCTGGGGTATCACCAGGACGGTGAAGAACTAAGCGTTCGTCCACATGCAGGCAGGGCTGGAATGGATAGTGGCCCAGTATCCGCTCAAGCTGAAAGGCCTGGATTTCGACAACGGTACCGAGTTTCTGAACTGGGGTCTGATCGCTTGGGCGGATGCGAAAGGTCTCGCGAACATCACTCGCTCGCGCCCGTACCAGCACAACGACAACGCCCATGTCGAGCAGCGTAACGGGGACTGGGTTCGCAAGCACGCGTTCCGTTTCCGCTACACCACGGACGCGGAGCTGGCCTGGCTAAACGAGCTGTGGGAGCAGGTGTGCTTCAAGAAGAACTACATTCTGCCTTGCAAAAAGGCTGTCGGCTGGGAGAAGACCAGTTCGGGCAGAAGCAGGAGGGTTTACGACAAGCCAGCCACCCCGTACCGGCGGCTGCTGTGGTCAGGCGCGTTGGACGATAAGACGGACGCCAGGCTGGCCGGCATCGACTACTCGCTGAACCCCGCGAAGATCACCAGGAGGATCAACTCGATCCAGCAAAAACTGATCGGCTCGGCCGCGCAGCCCACCCAGGTGTTCGCTGCCGCCGGGTAACCGGGACCGGCACTGCCGGTTTCCGTGACACCGCTCAACCTCGCCAGGCTGCTGCCTGCCGCGGTCTCCCGCGCGGCTTCCGCAGTGCCCCGCCCCGGGCCTCGCGCGTGCCGAGGGCACGCTCTCAAGAGTGTCTGAGCCGACCCCAGGCCGGTGAAGGCATGGAGGCCGGGCCGGCCACGAAGACCACCTCCGCATCCGATTTCGCGATCAATTTAACGTGAGACAAAACGCGTCCCCCGCTCGGGCGAGGATCGCCTCGACTCTTTCCATCAAGATCGACGCTCACCCAACCAAGCGTTCCGCGAGCGGCGGAACCAGAACCGGTTGATCAGACTCCAGCGATCAACCGAGTATGTCCACTACTCGCAAACCCGGCTAATGTCAAGAACCTAATCAACTTTAAGCAATCCCCATCCCCCAAAGTCAATTGCACCCTTGACATTGCACCAATATGTATATAGCTTCAATACGGCCACCCATTCATACCAAAAAGGAGATGATATGAAACAAACAGGTGAAAGCCAACAGAAGAGGATTCGCACAGCCCTAATCTCTTTGGGACTCCCGCTAACACCGCTGTTACTCGCATGTACTCAGCTTTCAAGCCCGGATCCACAACCAAACATGGCCACCCCCACGGCTACCCACACTGCAACACCCTCCGCCAGCCAATCGATGGATCTTTATAACAGCAACCCATTCGCATGGCTATTCTCAGAGCCGCTCTCCCTTACCCGTTTCGCTTCTTACGCGAAAATCTGGAAGTCGGAACTGGCCAAAGATGGAGTCGTCGAACTGTGGCGAGCTGACAGTCTCACAGAAAGCCCGCCTGACGAGATGACACTTCCGGGGCCGGGCAAACTGTACGTGGCTAGCGCTTGCCAAGGCAGCCGCGTCAGTGCCTCAGCACTCAAGGGCACAGATCGGGTGTTTTGGGTTATGGGCGAAGGCTGTGGCGACGGAATAGTTTTCTCCGGAGAGAAAGACTTCGACAAGACAAGCCACATGACAGTAAAAATAAGTCCAGATCCTGGAACCGAATACGTGATGATCGCGTACTTCATCCCGCAAGAAAAGGACACTATCCAAAATTAGGAGAATCCATGCACAAGGCAATACCGGCAGCCGCAGCATTCGTGCTGGCACTGCCCATATCGAGCGCAAGCACAGCACAGGCCGAAGAAAGCGGCAATGTAACTCAAGCCACTCCGGCAACTTGTGATTACACTCCAATTTGGACAATAAGCAAGAAGAAGACGAACGTTTACATCCCTGGCTCCGAAAGGGCATATGGACATCCTGGCGTACAAGTCGCCATTGAGGTTGGCGAAACCACAACTTGGAGCGGATCCATTACCGGTTTTCTAACCGCCGAGGCAGGGACGATCTTCGCTAAGGCTTCGACTAGCTTCTCGACCACTGTCTCTATGAGCGGCTCAGAAACCCTTTCCAAGACCGGAACATGGGTCGTTCCTTCCTCCGCCCCAATCGGCGGCTACCTGGAAGCGGGAGCAGCAGGAGTCTCGTTCAAGTACGAGAAAACCTGGTGGGTATCTCCTTGCAAGGAGCGCAAGGCAAGCGGAACAGGAAAAGGTGTGACGCGAACCTCCAACGTCTGGTTCAGAGGGTTCACCTTCTGAGTAGCAAACAAATCGGCAGAGGTGGTTGGGTCTGCCATTCGCGTATGGTAGGCCCACCGGCCATGATGACCCTGTTAAACCAAGGAAACCCCGAACCGGGGCTTCCTGTTTAGCGCGCCAGGAGGGACTCGAACCCCCAACCTTCTGATCCGTAGTCAGATGCTCTATCCATTAAGCTACTGGCGCAGGCGCAGTTGTGTACTTTACTCCGAAGTGTCCGAACCGCCAAACTGAGCGGCGTCCGAGCCCTCAGATTCAGACTCCTGGCCTAACCCCTGCTCGACGTTTGCGCTTCTCGCGAGCCTGCGGCGACGCATCGCCGGGGAGATGCCCAGCCACATTCCCACGCTGAGCCCGACCAGCGCTACAAGCCAGATGACATAGAAGACCGATCCTTGCCGAAGCGGCGGGATGCACGAGAAGAGCACTACCCCGATACAGAAGATCGCGATGGAAGTCAGAAATCCAGCCCACCTCGCCTCTTCGCGCGCAGCAATACGCTCGCTGTCGCTGCCCGTCGACGCCAAGACGACGTCTTCTTTCGCCGCACTCTCGCTCATCGCCCGCCTCCTGCACGCATCTCAAACTCAGTGAGCGCACGAGAGTACCCGACGAACCCGTGATTTACCTCAAACGTGCCTGAGAGTCCTAAGCCGCTCGGCTGAGAACGGAGTATTCAGGCACCGGCTACGCCCGCGCATAGCCCCTTCTGACCTTGCCTTTGGGCTTCCACAGCGCGACGCCAATCTCGGCCAGCGCGCAAGCAGAAAAGATCACCATCACGGGGATACCCGTCACCTCAGAGCCAACGCCGTAGAGAGCCGCACCGAGGGCCATCCAGGCCAAGAGCACGGTGCCCGCAAGCACCGCGATCACCCGCGAGGGCTTCCAGCGAAACAGCACCGAAGCGAGCGTCAGCGCCTGCGGAATGGCGACAACCCCGATCAAAATTGCCCGCGGCCAGGTGAGATCGCCAAAGAGAGCGTCGGCAAGTGGCAGCGCCTGGAGGGGCTGCAGGATGGCCTGTGGGTTCTTGGCTTCCGGCAGCGCGGCTGCGGCTCCTCCAACAGCGGCGAAAGCCGTAAACCCGGATGCCGCAGCCAGTGTCTTTCCGGGAATACCGAGCGCTGGACGTCGACGTACCCACTGATTCATCGGGTGCTGAGCTGCGTTTTCCATGTTCATCTCACCGCCTGGAGAGCCTGGGCGATTTGGCCGGGGACGTCGGGGTCTAAGGCGCTAATCGACGATTCGATATGGCAAATCTTCTTGACGATGGCCCTCTCAAAAAAATTCAGCTTGTCAAACCTAAATTCTCCGCCAGCGAACCAGCACCCCAAGGCATGCTTGCGCAAGGTTTCGGGAAACACTGCGGCGATTTCTTCGGCACGCTTTTGCGCTTCGGGAATCATCCCGCAGACGAACAACGCCAGCGGTTTACTTAGCAGCACCTCTTGGTGGGCGGCCAAGAAGTTCTTGAGGGCCTTCGTCGGTTGCCCGGCATAGACCGACCCTCCGACCACGATCGCATCGAATCCATCAAGACTGGGGTCGGGCTGCTCAACCAAATCGATGGGCTCTGCGTCCGCAGCCCGAGCGATCTCGCGGGCCACCTTCTCGGTAGTCCCATGCTTGGACGCGTACACGACGGCAATCTTCATCTGGCGTTCTTCATTCACATTCATAGGTAGGATACTACCGATATTCTCCGTACGGAACCACCCTCACCCATCAGCAATAACCCTGATCCTCCCCCTAATGCGGGCGTAGTCGACCCCACCATCCGGATGCTAGCTACCATCCCGTGCGGGTTACAAACAGACGGGAAACTTGACAGGGCTGAGGAAGCTTGTAGTTGGAGACAGGCAATACCGCATCGTTTTCAAAGTCGAGGCGGACGGCACCGTGACAGTGGTTTGGGTGATCGCCACCCGTAATGACGACGAGTGTTACAACCTCGCCTTGGCACGTCTGAAGCTTTACGAAAACACGGAAAAGGCGGCTTTAGTGAAGGCTCTCATCGACAGCGTCTACCCTAACCCTCCACAGAAATGAGCGGGGCAATCACGTTTGCGCACTCGCCCTACTCACGCTACCCAGTGCCCGCAAACGCGGGCACTGACGCCACACAATCGCCGCTTACCGGTTGCAGTCCGTCGAGCCTTTGCCTGAGTAGCGCTTGCCGGCCTTCAGGTTGTCGCCGAGCATCTGGGAGATCGTCACGAATTTGAAGCCCTTCTTTTGTAGCTTCTTGATGATCGTCGGGTAGGCCGCGCGGGTTTCCGCGCCCGTGTCGTGGGTGAGGATGATCGAGCCCTTGCGCGCGCCGCCGACGATGCACGAGGCCGTCGCCGAGGTTGAAGCCTTCCAGTCGTTCGGGTCGATGCTCCACAGGATCAGCGGGTTGCCGCGCTTCTTCAGCACCTGGCGCACCCTCTTCTCCGAATCCAGCATTCCCTGGCCGTAGGGCGTGCGCACCAGTACCGGCTTGATGCCCGTCGCCTTCTCGATGACCTTGTCCGTGTCGTCGAGCTGCTTGTTGATCTGCGCGGCGGTCATATTGTCGAACTGCGGGTGGTTCCACGAGTGATTGCCGATCTCGTGGCCCTCCTCGACCATGCGCTTGAGCAACTCTGGATATTTCTTGGCGTTCTGGCCCAGCACAAAGAAGGTGGCCTTGACGTCGTACTTCTTGAACAGATCCAGGACTTCGGCGGTTTGCTTTACTGGGCCGTCGTCGATCGTCAGCGCCACACACTTATCCACCGAGCAGTCGACCGCAGGTTCAGCCGGAACCTCGGGCGTCTCAGGAACGACGGTCTCAGCCGGGCTCTCGCTAGACGCCGGAGTAGACGCCGGAATAGAAGCACTGGAACTACTTACGCTGGGCGTCCCCACGTCTGGATTACCTGTCTCCGACGGATGAACCGCACACCCCGCCAGAGCCAACGCCAGGAACACAACCACAACTTTTCTCACAAAACCCCCTAGGCTCGCCAAGCGGCGAACTCTAAACTACCAGCCGTAAACTTTACCCGCTTTGAGCTTGTTGCCGTACAGCTCCGGGATAGTAACGAACGTGAATCCCTTCGCTTGCAGCTTATCGATGATCGAACTATAGGCCGCGCGGGTACTAGGCCAAATGTCGTGGGTCAGGATGATGGAATTACGCTTCGCAGCACCGACAATGCGCTTGATGTTCTGGGTTTTGCTGCGCGTCTTCCAATCCTCCGGGTCGATCGTCCACATGATGATCGCCTGCCCGTCCTTTTTCACCTGTTTTATGTAGGCCTTGGGTTTGTTCCCGTACGGCGGCCTAGCCAGCGACGGAACCACACCGGTCGCCTTCGCGATCACCTCGTTCGTGCGCTCCAGTTCTTGCTTGATCTTGGCCGTCGACAAGGTGTTCATGTCGGCGTGATCCCACGAGTGATTGCCGATCACATGCCCCTCGTCGTAGATGCGCTTGACCAGCTCCGGACGTTCCTTCGCCAGCGATCCCAACAAGAAGAACGTGGCCTTCACTCCCTTTTCCTTGAACAGATCCAGCACTTCGGCGGTTTCCGGAGGCGGTCCGTCGTCGATCGTCAGGGCGATGCACTTCTCTACCTTGCAGTCGACAGCGGGGCCTTGATTTGGATCGACGCCCTGGGGCGCTTCCGCGTTGGTTTGGGCCTGGACTGGGGTTGAGGGTGGTTCTGGATTGGCTGCCTGGTTGGCGGGGGGTTCGGGGGTTATCTCTTGGGAGGGTTCCTGGCTTGTCTTCTCACTGCGGGCATCCCCTGGGGGATCCTGTGTCTGCGGCGCAGGGGCCGCGCCGGCTTGCTCGTCAGCAGTCCCTCCGGGATCCGGATTCGGCGAGCCGCACCCTGTCAGCAACAGCGAAGCGGCCAGCAGCACACCAACTAACTTTTTCAACTCTTACCTTCACTTTCCGGCGTCCTACTCTATTACCAAGTTACGTTTATACGAAGTACGACATGCGGCGGTAGGGGATGTACGAGTGTTGGGCCTGATGGAACCCTGAATGGGGGGGATGAGAGTGAGTACCCGATCCTCCCACGGCGTTCATTCCCACTACCCCGTCCCCGGACTTGATCCGGGGCGGCCCGACCACGGTCGGGTTGACTCCCGTACCCTCACCTCTCATCGTCATCCCGCGCGTAGTCACGGGATCTCACTTTCAACCCCACCCCAACAAAAAGATCCAGCGTACTGCGACTACACTTCGCTCCGCGGGATAACGAGAGTGGGACACCCGGACGCGTAGTGGCCGCCCCGGATCAAGTCCGGGGACGGGAATACGGGAAGGGGCGGTACCCGCCTAATCAACCACCGGCCCCGCCGCGCGGCCCGGGGCGGCGATAAGTGATTAGACTGGGTTCGCTAGCGAAAGGCGAATCTTGAACACGGCGTTACCTGAAGTCTCTACGACGACCACCCTGGCCAAATCCACCGACGTATTGGTGCTGGGCGTCGAACAGTATCGGTCGAAGTTCCGGATAGTGGGCATCCCCGAGGGCTATTCGGAGCACTTCGCCGAGGTGATGGGCCTGCCGCTGCTCAAAGCCGCCGAGCTGGTCGGCGCCTCTCCGCAGATCGAAAACGTGGCCGTCGGCTTCGGGCCCGACAAAACGGCGCTCGTCTTCACTGGAGTAAATCTCGGCCCGCAGGAAGAATCCCCCACCACCTTGCGCGACGCCTACGGGGCGGCCATGCGCAAGGTCATCACGATGGGCAACGGCAAGGCCCTGAAAGTCGCCATCGGGATGGAAGGGTTCCCGCCCGAGATGACCTGGCCGATCGGCGAGGCCGCCGGGCTGGGCTGCTACCAGTTCACCCTCGAAGGCTCCGACACGCCGGTTTCGGCGATCAAGCTGATCGTTGACAAAGAGACGGCTTCCCAGGCGGGCAAGGACTTCCCGTACCCGACGATCTTCGCCACCTACCTCGCCCGCGACTGGATCAACACCCCGGCCAACATCCTCACCCCCGACACCTTCTGCGAGATGATCGCGGGAGCGGCCAAGGACGTCGGCGTTGAGTTCACCGACTGGGACGCCGACGAACTGGAAGAAGAGGGATACGGCGGAATCACGGCCGTCGGCAAGGGTTCGGTACACAAGCCGCGGCTGCTCAGGCTCAACTACACCCCAGAGGATTGGCGGGACGGCAAGCCGTACATCGCGTTCGTCGGCAAGGGCGTGACCTTCGATTCGGGCGGCCTCGACCTCAAGAGCCCGGAGTCAATGTCCACGATGAAGTACGACATGGCCGGGGCAGCCGCCGTAGCCGCAGCCACAATTGCGGTCGGCAGCGCCAACCTCAAAGTAAAAGTCGACGCCTATCTTCCGTTGGTCGAAAACATGCCTTCGGGCTCTGCCATGCGGCGCGGGGACGTCATCACCATGTACGACGGCCAGACCGTCGAAATCACCAACACCGACGCCGAGGGCCGCATAATCCTCGCCGACGCACTGGCGATGGCCGACGAAATCTCCCCCGACTACACGATCTCCATCGCCACCTTGACCGGTGCCGCGCGCACCGCGCTCGGCGAACGCATCGGGGCGCTTTACTCGAACTCGAGTGAGCTCGCCGAGATGGTGAACACGGCCAGCACCATCATGGGCGAGATGCTGTGGGAGATGCCGCTGCCGAACTTCCTGTACCCGAAGCTGAAATCCAAGGTCGCCGACATGGTAAGCGCCCCGGGCCGGATCGGCGGTTCAATGAACGCTGCCGCGTTCTTGAGCGAGTTCGTCATCGGAGATTGGGCGCACTTGGACATCGCCGGGCCCGCCTGGGCCGCCGAGCCGTGGGGTGCCAACGCCTTCGGGGCGACCGGCTTCGGCACGCGCACACTGTTCGCGATGGCGATGCTCACCCACATGGGGGCTGTCCTGGCCGAATCCGAAGATTTCGAGGAGCCAACCAGATCATGAACAAGAACGCCGAGCTGGTGATCATCGGCGCCGGGGCCGCAGGGCTGTTGGCCGCCGTAGCCGCCGCCAGGCTGGGAATCAAAGCCCTGGTGCTGGAATCCTCGGAGCTGGTCGGCGGAGACACCGCCACCGGCTCGGGCCAGATGTGGCTGCCCGCCACCCACCTGGCCGCCACCGCCGGAATCTTCGACTCGGTGGAGAACGCCGTCGAGTATCTGGGCACCATCTTGGGCGAGGAGACGCAGGCCTCGACCTCCATCCGCCGCGCGGTGTTCGCCAACACGGCCCCCAAGCTCGCCCGCTGGCTGGCCGCCTCCAACCTGCCGCTCACGCTCGACCGCGGGGTTCCCGACTACCACCCTGCCGACGCCGGGGGGCTGCCGGAGGGACGCGTCGTCACCACTGTTCCCACTGATCGCCGCTCGCTGGGCGATTGGGCCGAAAAGTTGCGCTCGAAATCCCCTGTTGAGGAGGCCTCGCACCTGAAGCAGTTCGTGCGGGCCTTCACCGGCTCCGAGGGGCACGCCGCGACCGGCGGCGAGGCTTTGGTCGCCGAGCTGCTGCGCCGGGCCACCGCCAACGGGGTTGAGATCAGGCTCGACGCCCAGATCATTTCGCTGGAAAACAACGACGGCATCGAGGTGGGCGTCCACGTCGAGGGCGAGGACGAGATTTTGCGCCCGAAGGCGCTGCTGCTTTCCGCCGGCGGGTTCGCCGGTTCCCAGGAGCTGCGCGAGGAATACCTGCCGCTGCCGACCAACGCCGAGTGGTCGCTGATGAGCCACAACACCGGAAAATTGCTCAAGCTTGCCGCCGGGCTGGGGGCGCAGCTCTCGGCCATGAACGACGCCTGGTGGACGCCCGTCACCGTAATCGACGGCCGCGCCTACTCGCTGGACGCCGCACGTAAGGCACCGCACTCGTTGATCGTCGACCAGGCGGGGGATCGCTATATTGACGAGGCCGCGCCGGGAGCACAGATCGTCAACCGGCAGTATCAACGCTCGCGCGGAACCCGAACCATACCGTCGTACCTGATTATGGATCAGCGCCACCGCAAGGCGGTCGGACTGGGGCCGTGGGCGGCCGGGGACACCAAGGGCGAATCCGAGGATCTGTACTCAGCAAAGACCCTGGGCGGGCTGGCCGATTTGCTCGGCATCGACGAGCCGGGCTTCTTGGGCACGGTGGTGCGGTTCAACGGCTTCGCGCACAAGGGCGAGGATCAGGACTTCCACCGCGGCGAGTCCGTGTGGGATCGCTACGCGCTGGCCCACTCCAAGCACGCGCACGTCGCCTCGCTGGGGAAGCTGACCAAGAAGCCGTATTGGGCGGTGAAGGTCTACCCCGGCGACGAGGGCACGAAGGGCGGGCTGCTCATCGACGAGAACTCGCAGGTGATTGATACCCAAGGCGAGACCATTCCCGGGTTTTATGCTTGCGGCGGGGCTGCGGCGTCGATCATGAAGGGAACTTCTCCCGGGCCCGGGGCCGCTCTCTCTGAGGCCCTGGTCGAGGCCTACCTGGCCGTCATCCACTTCTCGAAGCACCGTGGGCTAGGCTGAACAACATAGGAGGATCTCATGGCAACTCTCACGGAAGTTCGTCTCCCGATGCTCGGCGAGTCGGTGACCGAAGGAATCGTCTCGCGCTGGCTCAAGTCCGTCGGCGACAAGGTGGCGGTCGACGAGCCGCTGGTTGAGATCGCCACCGACAAGGTGGACACCGAGATCCCCTCCCCCGTTGCCGGTTATCTGGCCGAAATCCGGGCCAACGAGGACGAGACGGTCGCTGTCGATTCCGTGCTCGCGGTTGTTTCCGATGTTGCGCCTGGGGATGAGGGAACCGGTGGTTCTGGCGGCCCGGTTGAAGCTGGAACGACGGCGGTAGCTGAGCCAGTTGCTGCCGATCAGAACTTTGCTACACAGCCTGCGGCGCCCCTCACTTCACCTACTCCTCCCCTCACTTCACCTACTTCGTCCCCGGACTCCGATCCGGGGCGAGCAAATGATTATCTGGGCCACCCCGGATCCAGCCCGGGGACGACAGTAGTCAGCCCTGGGACGACGTCCCCCGCTCCCTGGCCTACTGCGCCGTCCGGCGCGCAGCCGGTGTACGGAACCCACATCGTCCCGCCGCTAGGCGGCACTGCCCCGAGTGCTCCAGTTGCTCCCGTGGCTCCTGTTGCTCCCGCATCTCCCGCCGCTCCCCCGGCCTACCCCGCGCACGCGGCGGATTACCCGAGCCGGGCGCTCGAAGAGCCGCAGCTCGACGAGGGCGGGCACTACATCCCCCCTGTTCTGCGCAAGCTGGCCCAACAGAAGGGCGTTGACTTGGACACGGTCGTCGGCTCCGGTGTGGGCGGGCGCATCCGCAAACAAGACGTCCTGGAAGCCGCCGGGGAAGTCGCAGCTCCGACGCTCGCGCGCGGGATTCCGAACAGCCCAGTGCAGGCGAGCCCGGTTCCGCCGGTTGCTTCTCCGGCTCCCGTTGCCGCTCCGGTTCCTGCGGCAACCGCACCATCGCAGCCTACGCAGCCTCCGGTCTATGCGACCCCAGCCGCTGCGTCCCCCGCCACAGTGACCCCCACCACTGCGTCCCCGGACTCCGATCCGGGGCGCGCCAACGATTATCTGGGCCGCCCCGGGTCCAGCCCGGGGACGGCAGTAGCTAGCACTACGCCAGCCGCAGCTTCGCCCGTCCCGGCACCCGCAACCCCGTACCCGCCGCGGGCCCAGCAGACTTCACCGTATGCACCGATCTCGGCTGCGCCCGTCGCCCCCCGCCATGCAGAGCCTAGGAACGAGGTCTTGCCGTTGACCGTCACGCTGGAGGTCGATCTCACGGCCATCGCGCGCGGCATCACCCAGGGCGGGTACATCGGCACTTCCGATCACGTTCCGTTCGTGATCCGGGCCGCCGCCGAGACCCTCAAAGAGGCCCCGATGCTCAACGCCCAGCTCGACGGCACCCTCAAGTACTCCCAACAGGTAAACATTGCCGTCCCGATGGACACGGCTTCAGGACGGGTCGCCCCGGTGCTGCAAAACGTCGGCGAGATGTCTTTGGTCAACGTCATCAACTCGCTGGGCGAGCTGCGCGGAAGGGCGAGCGCCGGTGCACTGCTGCCCGCCGACCTGCTCGGCGCCACCTTCACCGTGGTCGATTACTCGGCCAGCGGCGTCCTGTTCGACACCCCGGTGGTGACCCCGCCCCAGGTGGCCGCGCTGGGCGTCGGCGCTTGTCAACGCCGCCCGGTGGTGGTGAACGACCCGCTAACCGGCGAGTCCATCGGTATCCGTGACATGGTCTACCTCTCGCTCACCTACGACAACCGGGCCATCCAAATCTCGCAGGCAAGCCACTTCATGCACCTGCTGAAGAGCCGCCTGGAAGCCGGAGCGTAGGTAGTTCGCCGCACTTGCTGTCCCGCTTGCGCCGCCGCCGCCCAATGCAAGATCGTGAACGGATTTTGCGGGTTTCGTCGTCTGCCGTGAGCAAACACTGCTGAAAACACTCGGCTCATCCGTAGAATGGGCCATTTTCCGTTCACAATCTTTTCCCAGGCCCGCTGGAGCGGCGGCATTGAGCCACTCAGTAGACTGTCTTCCCGGAAGGGGATGGATGTCCAAGGAGAAGAGCGAGCTGTCATTCTCGCTGCCACAGATTCTGGGCGGCGCGCTGGCCGCTGCCACGGCTGCAGTAATCGGCTCGACGCTGGGGGTTGCAGGAACCGTCATCGGCGCGGCCCTGGCCTCGGTGATCGGCGCTGTCGCTGGCACGCTCTACACCGCGGGCATCAACAAGACCAAGGAGGGCCTGGGCACGGCCGTGAGCAAGGTGGCGTCCATCGCCTCCAGCACTGACGGATCTGATTCCGCCTCCGATGGCGAGGATGCTGAAGAAACCGGCCCAAAGGATTCGGGGGCAGCCAAATCGGGCATGGAACCCGCACCCTTGGATGCGACGCAGCCGGTGAACGTCGCCAATGAGTTCCCCGAAACCCCGGGAGAACCTGCCGAGCCTGCCGACCCCACAGCGATCTTCCAGGCGAACGAATACTGGCCCGCCAGCGTCGATCCGAGTGAACCGCCAGAACCCAAACACCCGTGGCGCAAGATCGTGGTGAAAACCCTAGTGGCGATGGTATTGATCTTCGCCATTGCCTTCGCGGCCATCACGCTGTTCGAGCTGGTGACAGGCAAAGCCCTAGACGGCCAGAACGGAACCACCATCTCGCAGATGACCAAGCCGGAGAGCAGCCCGAGCGAGCCGGACGAAAGCAACGAACCCACCCAACCCACGGCCACAGTAACGGTGACGGCCACGCCCACCGACACCCCAACACCCACGCCAAGCGAAACCTCGGTGGATACGCCCACGCCGCTGCCTCCCGAAACTCCGACCCAAACCCCAACTCCGACGCCAACTGAAACACCCCGAGATTCGGAATCCTCGCAGACCCCGGTGGCGTAGGCCGAACGATCACAACCTGTCGCCTCGCACCGACAACATAACTACAATGTAGTTATGTTGAAGTTCGAGTGGGATGAGGCGAAGAACACAATCAACATTGCCAAGCATGGGGTCTCCATCGAGGAGGCTCAAAGCGTGTTTTCCGATCCCTATGCGCTCGTAATCGACGACCCGGATCACTCGGATCAAGAGATGCGGTACATCATTCTTGGACTGAGTTAGGTGCTGCGACTACTGGTGGTAGTCCACACGGTTCGGGAGGAACACTCGATACGCGTCATCTCAGCTAGAAAGGCAACCAAGACGGAGGCAAGCCACTATGGAAGATACTGACATGAGGACTGAATACGACTTCAGTAACGCGAAGCCCAACCCGTACGTCCACCACGAGAAGAAGCAAATCACAATCCGCTTGGACACCGACACCATCGAGTACTTCCAGGAACTCGCCGAGCAGGTGGGCCTGCGCTACCAGACGTTGATCAACCTGTACCTGGCCGATGCTGCTCGGACGCACAAGCAGTTGGCGTGGGTTTGACGCTCAGCTTCCAGCAGGTACCCCGACAACCCCATCGAATTTGGGCTTTTGGCGGATTTAGGCTAAAGTTCTTCAAGCCGACGCGGGATGGAGCAGTTCGGTAGCTCGCTGGGCTCATAACCCAGAGGTCGCAGGTTCAAATCCTGCTCCCGCTACAAATAAAAAGCCCCACCAGATGGTGGGGCTTTTCGCATTCTCAAGCCAGTTTCGCGACCGCATCCTTGACGATGGACGCGTCGGTCTCCCAGTAGCCGCTCTCGCCGCCGCCGGGGCCGGAGGGCTGGTTCATTCCGACCTTGTGCCTGGCCGAAAGGTGTACGCCTGAGACGCCCACCGACAGCAGCGCCGGGATGTCCGGGACTTGCACGCCCCCGCCGGCCAGAATCTGGATGCGGCCCTGGGAGCGTTCGACCATCCGTCCGAGCGTAGAGATTCCCTCCAGCGCGCGGGGAGCGCCGCCGGAGCTCAGGATCCGGGTGACGCCCGCCGCGGCCAGCGACGGGACGGCCTGTTCGGGGTGGGTGAGGACGTCGATGGCCCGGTGGAACACGACCGGCAAGCCATTCGCCACCTCAACCCAGGTTTCCACGGCCTTGAAGTCGACCTGATTGGAGTCGTCGAGCGCGCCGATCACCACCGAGCCGACGGAGAGCTCGCGCAGAATCTCGATGTCACGGGAGACGATGGCGATCTCTCCTGGCGTGTAGTGGAAGCCTCCGGCGCGCGGGCGCAGCAGCACGTTCACCTTGCCGGGCTCGCCAGCGGCCTCAATCGCGGCCTCGACTAGGCCCAGCGACGGGGACATGCCGCCCAAGTCGAGCGCTTCGCACAACTCCACCTGGTTGGCACCGGCACCGATGGCCGTCTGGACGTCCGAGGCCGTCTGCGCGGCGATTTCAAGAAATGGGGAAGTCAACGGGGTTCCTTTCTGTTCCCGGTCATTCTCTCCGACAGATGGACGCACGGGCAAGACGGCGAACCGCGCATCCATGCATCTCTCCGTCATCCCGCGCTTCCCTACCCCCGTCATCCCGCGCGCAGTCGCGGGATCTATCTGCCGTCCCCGGGCTCAGTCACCCCGTCCCCCGAACTCCGATCCGGGGCGGCCCATCGCCGCCTTGCGTTGGGTTCCCCCGTCATCCTGCGAGCAGTCGCAGACCGCAGCCGGGCAAAGCCCGCGCCCCCGGTCTCAAGGAGCAAAGCGACGCATAGACCGCAGCCGGGCAAAGCCCGCGCCCCGGTCTCAAGGAGCAAAGCGACGCATAGACCGCAGCCGGGCAAAGCCCGCGCCCCGGTCTCAAGGAACAAAGCGACGAACAGGACTTCCCAACGGCTCGCATCATTTCTTCGTCATCCTGCGCGTAGTCGCAGGATCTCCCGTGCCACTCCTCACGATGCCCTGTGTCGCCGCACTTACCGTGGTTACGATCCGGAGCCCCGAAGCCGAGAAGCCATTCTCCGCCGAACCACGAACCTGGTCATCCCACGTATGGCCGGATTGACCCCACAACGCGTGAAACCACCCCATATGGGGTTGTGGGGTCAATTTCCACCCGTTTTGGAGCAATTTCCGGCTCAAAATTGACCCCACAGCCCCACAACAGGGCGAAATCGCCGTTGTGGGTTCAATCATCTGCGGGTCACGACCGCTTCAAGCGTTGGTTCGGGGCCGTCTTGCTCGAACGGGTAGACGCCCGGGGCCAGGTGGTGATGCCCAAGCCGCAGCAAGTCCTGGTCGACGCCGCCGGGAGTGAGCGCCAGCACCCATCCTCGCTGCAGCTCGAACAGTTCGGGTTCGAGATACCCGATCTTCACCACCACGATTTCCGCCCTCTCTGGCTCCAGGCCGAGCGCGCGGAAATCCCGCAGATAGTGGAACGGCTTGCGACGCTCGGTGATAATCGCGTGCACAGGCCCGGCTTTGATCACCGCCTGGGTTCCGGCCACCGGGTCGCCTTCGGTGAGGGAGAACACTGTGCCCGCGATCCGCACCGGCCCCGACGGCCCAGAATCCACATGCCCGCCGACGTCCAGAGTCACCTCGCCGCCAACCCCGGCTTCTACCGCCTGGGCCACGGCGACCGGGTCGAAGATGGATGCGTGGATGACCGTAAGTTCTGTTCCACCCGGACTGGTGAGAACGGACTCACCCTGGGGTTGATCGGTGTTGGATGCGGGCGCTGGTTGCGCTTGGGAGAATCCGCTGGCGTCGCCCCGAATCAAGTCCGGGGACGACGGGGGCGGAGTCAGGGACGAGGAGGACGAAGCTGGGCACGGCTGGGGTGAGCCCGGAGTCGACGGAGGTGAATCCGGGGACGATTGGCGTGGGCCCTGGAAGGGTTGGGATGAACTCGTGGACGGCCGGGCTGAGCGCTGGGAGGACTGGGAAGTGACGTCCCGCCCATTTTCCGCAAAATATCCTGCAGTCCCAAACGCCCGCAGCAGCTCCCCGAGTGTCCAGCTCACGTCTCCGGCTCCGCCCGCGGTGGGGTTGTCGCCCGAATCGGAGATCACGAACGGGCGCGGGGCCTCGGGAGCGAGGGCTTGGGTTAGGGCATCGTCCAAGCTCATTGCCGGTGCGACGAAACGGAAGTCGGCCCTGGCATCCCAGTAAAGCTTGCCCAGCCGCTGCGCTTCGCGCTTGCACACTGTTGAATCGTCGCCGGTTACCACTATTGCTGCTTGGCAACGTGGTTCGTCGGCCCAGGCGTAGCCGACCCAGATGGCGGCGTCGAGCACGCCGTCCAGATTCTGCACCCCGGGAACCTGTGCGTAGATGGATTTCGCCGGTTCCAGCCGGGTACTCGTCTTCTCGCCGGGCAGCAGCACCGGCACTTGCAGCCAGGCTTTCCATGGGCGTCGGGCAGCGGGATCGGGGATCGTGCGCAGCCGCTCCAGCAGGTGCCACACCGCCCGCTCTTTGGTGTTCCATTCGTCCTCGTGCGGGGCCATCTGGTAGCAGGTGATGAGATCGACCTGGTCGAGCAGCGCCCGCGAGACGTTGCCGTGCAAGTCCATCGACGCCGAGATTAGGCACTCGTCCCCCACTACGTTCCTAACGGCGACGGCCAGGTCGGCTTCGGCGTCTTCCATTCCGATGACGGACATGGCCCCGTGGATGTCGAAGTACAGACCATCCAGCGGGCCGCCGCTTTGGATTTCTGAGCGCAGGCCGTCGATGATCTCGGCTTTCATCCGCCGGTAGGCCTCGGCGCTCACCGCACCGCCGGGCAGCGAGCGCGCCTGCATGACGGGCAGCCATCGGGCGAACCGACGGAACTCATCGAAGAACGGGTAGTAGGACAAGAGCTCCTCGCCGCGCCGACAGGTGAATGCCTCGTATTCGGTAGTCATCGGCGAAAACGTCGAACATTCGATGGCGATTCCCGCGATCGCCACCCGCGGGTTCGGCAACCCGCCAGGAACGACGTCGGGCAGCGGCCCCATCCAGATCTCACTGGCTTCCATGTTTCCTCCTTCTAACCGTTTACTTGCCTATTCTCTGGGTTCTGGGTACATCATGACGGACGTTCCTGGCTTCTTCTTCAGCTGTTGCCATGTTCTCCCACGACCATCGCGTATGTTCATCCATCGTCCGGCACACCCCGTCGTCCTACGCTCGTCACCGTCGTCCTGCGTTCGTCACCGTCATCCTGTGCTCTATCGTCATCCTGCGCTCTTCATCGTCATCCTGCGCGAAGTCGCAGGATCTCACACAAGTCCGCCATAAGCCCGCCATCCCGGCCACATAGATCCTGCGACTCGCTTCGCTCCCGCAGGATGACGGGGGTGAGTATTGCCCCGCAGGATGACGGGGGTGAGTATTGACCCGCAGGATGCTGGAGGGCGGGCCTTGCCACCCGCAGGATGACAGAGGTGAGTATTGCCCCGCAAGGTGAAAGGAGGGCAGGTGTCGCCCCCGCAAGATGAAAGGAGGGCGGGCATTGCCCCCGCAGGATGACGGGGTGGGTATCGCCCCCGCGGGATTACAAGATTGGCTTGTTGATTGTCCAGGATTACGCAGTGGGTGTTTTGCCCGCAAATACCCGCACTCCCCAAACACGAGGCCATGCGCGGGAAGTGAATTGGACACGTGCCGGAATAATCCTTCACACCCATCCCCGGGCTTGAACCGGGGCGGGGCCCAGACTGTCCGCCAACCCTCAGATTTGGGTAGCACAGGCCGATGCAGGCACGGCAAAAAGCCGGTATCCATCTCACGCCGCTGCGCCGGCCAGCGCGGCCGCGCCCAACGCAACAGCGTCCGAACCGAGCTCGGCTTTCACCACGCGGACGGTGGCACCCGATACCGGTGGGGCCGTGCTCAGGCCCGCAGACAATGACGGCCAGAACAAGTCCCAGGCGTTGGCCACTCCCCCACCGATCACAACATCGGTGATGTCTATCAGCCCCGCCGCTACCAAAATGGCTTGCGAAAGGGCAGTTCCGGCGTCCTTGAACACCGAGAGCGCGGCTTGGTCTCCCGACCTAGCCAGCGATTCCACGGTTTCGGCGTCCGCTACCGAAGCTCCGGTAAGAGCCGAGTAGCGCTTGGCGATGAAGCGCCCGGCGGCCATCGTCTCCAGGTGGCCAATCTGGCCGCAGGAGCAAACCAAAGACGAGTAGCCCGGCGTGTGCCCGATCTCGCCCGCGGCCGCGTGCGGCCCGTGGCGCAGTTTCCCGTCCAGGATCAGGCCGCCGCCCACCCCGGTGCCGAGCATGATCGCCAAAACGTCCGACGCCCCGCGCACGGCACCCCAGGCGTGTTCGCCCGCGAGCGCCGCCTGGACGTCGTTCTCCACGTGAACCGGAACCTCGAGGGCAGCCGACAGACGTTCGCCCAGCGGGTATCCGGTCCAGCCCGCGAAGGTCGAGGATGCGGCGACAATCGTGCCGCTCACATGGTCGACGACCCCAGCGGCCCCCACTCCCACAGCGGTAGGCCGCTCAGAGAAGCGCTGAACCAGCGAAACCGCGACGGAAACCATCGCATCCCCGCCCTCGCTGGCAGGGGCAGGTGCCGAGCCGCGCTCGAGAACCCGCCCGTTGCCGTCGGTGAGAACGGCGGAAATCTTCGTCCCGCCGAAATCAATGCCCGCGATCATCGGCCGCCCATTCCTG
>JAISTE010000010.1 GCA_031272825.1 Propionibacteriaceae bacterium
AGTCCAGGCCGGGGAAGGATACCTGCCGGGGTTCGTAGAAGGAGCTGGCCGAGTCGTCGCCGCGGCCGCATACCTCTTGGTACTTATCGCACCCCCAGGTCCACACGGTACCGTCGTCAGCCAGGGCCGCCGCCGCGTGGCCTGGTTCATCGGTAAACCCGCGGTGGGAGGTGGTATCTGCCGTCACAACCTTGCGATCGCCGGGCAGGCACAACTGGGTGGCCGGGTCGTCGGAAGGCACCGAAGCTTGCCCGTTTCCCGCCATTCCGTGTTCCCGGTAACCCCAGATCCACAGGCAGCCCTCCTGATCCTTGGCCATGGCTGTGCCCGGGGCGAGGGTGTCGAGCGGGTCGAGGTCGAGGGTAGCGTCGAAGGCGATGGCCACCCGGCCAGCTTCGGTATCGGTAAAGCTGGCCAGCGACATCGGAACGCAGGCGATCGCGGCCAGGGTCAGCAGGCCGACGACCAGTGACACTCCCCTTCTCACGCCTGGGTTGCTCCCTCCAATTTCGCTTCACGTGTGCGTGCGTTTTCAGTCTCGGTGCGCACCCCCGAGACGTCGGTTCCGGCCTGTTTCATGGATTCGACCAGCCGCTTGGCCGAGGCGCGGGTCAGCCCTTTCACTACCGAGCCGTCCGGCATGACGACGGAAACCCGCGGCCCTCCCGAAAAGGAGAAGACGATGATGGCGAGCAGGATCAAGCCTGCGATCACCAGGTTGTTGCGCACCCAAACGCACACGTAGCCGAGCACCGGCACCGAGCCCAGGTACTGCCCCACCTCGGAGACGAGGTAGGGGGCCGGGTCGTCTTGGCCGTTGGCGTCGCCCCTCAAGGTGAGCTGGGTGAGGCCGTCGGGGCCCTCGGAACTCGCCACCACGCGGTGGGTGACGTACTCGCGGCTCTCCTTTTGCAAGGTGACGACGTCCCCGACCTTGGCCTGGCTGGCCGGGATGGGCCGGTCGAAGGCCAGTGCCCCGGTGTGGATCTGCGGCTCCATCGAGCCCGAGGCGACGATCACCGGGCGCAGGCCGAAGGCCAGCATGAGCCCGAAGGCGATTATGGATATCGCTCCCAGCGCACAGAGCACTGAGAGCGATACGCGGCGGGCAATCGTCACGGAAGCACCGATTCGCCGTCGATGTGGGCCATCAGATAGGCCTTGGTGTCGAGCAGGCTGTTGACGCTGGCCGAATCTTCCAGCTTCACCTTGATCGAGACGGTAGCGATGTCGCCGCCGGCGAGCTTCGTGCCGATCTCCAGGCCCTTACCCGAGTTCATCGCGTTGATGTCGTCGATCTTCTGAGCGGTAGCGTCGTCACCGGCATCCGAGGTGACGTCCAGGCGCAGGGCATCCCACAGGTCGGCCGAGCCGTTGGCACCGAGGGTGGCGGCATCGTCGTCGAACTTGAGGTAGAGCTTGGTCGGGTTGTTGGACGTAGAGGCGTTCTTGATCTGGAAGTCCGGGATGTCGATGTAGTCGCCGAGCTTGAGCAGTTGCTCGCCGCTGGCCAGATCGATGGGCAGAGCGGCGGAGGGATCGTCGCGGTCGGCGCTGCCGTTAGCGGTGTCCTTCCAGCCGCTGTTGCCGGACTGGATCTGCAGGTTATAGGAGCCGACCGCGAGGCCCGCGTCCTTGTCGTTGCCGGCCAGGCGCGCAAACTCGGAATCGGTGAAGGCCGCGAGGGTGACCGTCCCAGCCAGTGCCAAAGCCATGAACCCGGTTGCGAGCAGGCCCGCCGACCGGAACTTGGAACGTTCTTCGATGATGATGGGTTCTTCGGCGTCAAAGCGCTTTCCCAACTGCTTCATACCTAGCCTCCAAAGCAGATTGTTGACGATAGAAATACGTCCGCGACCTTACCGCCGGGTAAAAGTGCAACAAAGGATAATCGCTAGATAGTTGCATTTAGAGAGCTAGTGAGCACACTTCGGTGGTACACCGAAGTGCCTGCTCCGCCCCTTCGTCATGCTGCACACAAACACCCATTCGTCATCCTGCACACAAACACCCATTCGTCATCCTGCACACAAACACCCATTCGTCATCCTGCGCGTAGTCGCAGGATCTTGCCGAACTGTATAGAGCTCCTGCGACGACGCGCAGGATGACGAAGAACCCAACGAGGGATTACGGAAAACCCACAGCCATTTCAACTGCCCATAACCCTGTGCTTATCGGCTCCAGGTGTCCAAGAGAGTAGCGGGCTGGCCAACCGAGGTATTGGTGGTGCTGGTCTTGAGTAGGTAGTCACGCACGATGGAATACGGGTTGCCGGAGGGAATCTGCTCTCTGCCTCCGCCGACGGTGAAGAGCAACCCATCTGTGCGCTTGACCATTGCCGAATCTCCGAAGCCGACAATTTTGGCGATCTTGCCTTTCTGCCAGGCGGGGTAGGTGGTACCGCCATCGATGGCGAAGGCCAGGTTTGCAACGTTTGGCAGCTCATACGGAGCGCCGTCCTCACGGGGGAATTTGTCGGTGTGTTTGCGTTCGCCGTAGAAATAGGCCTGACCCGCCGAATCCCAATAGAAGATGAATTCGGTTCCAGTAGCCAAACCGACAATCGGATTTGCGGCAGTTATCAGGGCAGGCTTTCCGCCAGTCTTGCTAATTCCTGCCCCAGAGGCACCATGGCTTCCGTATCCCCAGCTCAGCAGCGAGCCGTTCTTCAGCCTAATCGAGGAGCCATAGTACTGGCCTGTCATATCCTGAAAAGTTCCGCCATCTTGAGCAGAACCCATCCGCACTCCCAAAGTGGCGTTGTCATCGGTATTCGCGCCCAGCGTCGAATCCCCGTCTTTGTAATCGAGGTAATTGGCCAAGGTGCCAGTCAGCGCAGAGGGAGTGGACTTGACCACAGTGTCCGCGATGGAAGTATCACCGGAAGGTCGCCCGTAGCTGCCAGCGTTGCTACCCCAAAACACCACCGCCGCTTTATTGCTCGAAAGGGTGTCGTTGCTGGCCGCGTCTTTGCCTGAACGCCAGCCGGCTGCAGCAATCGCCCATCCGCAGAAGATGGAAGTCCCGAATGAATGCACTTGCGTCAACATGCGCACGGGACTCGTGAGGTTGGTACCTTGAGTTCCGTTACCCAAGACACCGAAGGTGGCCTCACCCCAGGTGAAGAGCTGCCCTCCGCTGCTCAGTGCGGCGAAAGCATTGTTCAGAGCCTTCAGATCGACGATCTTTTCCCCGCTTGCCAGGTTGGGGAACGTTACCTGCTGCGGCGAGTAGTACTGCGTATCTCCTGCGCTATTGTCCTTATCGGCGGCACCAACGCCGCACAGGCGCAGGTAATAGCAGCCCCAAGTCCAGACGGTTCCATCATCGGCAAGAGCAGCTGCCCCGTACGTCAGATCGTAGTTTTGGCCGTACTGGGAGGTCGCGTCGGCGGTCACAATCTTGCGCGAATCCGGAAGGCACACGCGGCTAGCCGGATCCTCAGAGGCGACCGTCTCTACCCCGACGCCCGCCATGCCATATTTGCGTAAACCCCAAATCCACAGACATCCAAACTGATCTAAAGCCATGGCCGTGCCCATGGCCATGGTGTCGAGGGGTTCTAGATCCAGCAAAGGATCATCGAACGCGATAGCCATCTTCCCAGCCTCTGTATCGGTAAAGCTGGCGGCGGTGATCGGCGCGGAGGCGATCAGGGCCAGGGCCAGCAGGCCCGAGAGCAGGGAGAGCGCGCGTTTCACCTTGATACCGCCTCCAGGATGGGTTCGTGGCTGGGCTCAGGTTCGGGGCCCTCCCCAGTCTCAGGGCGGGGTTCCGTAACCGGCTCGGGTTGCTCTGGCTCGGAGCCTTCCCTATCCCCCGCGCTTGCCCCGCCCGAGGTGGCTTTCACGGATTCGACCAGCCGCTTTGCCGACGTCCGGGTCAGGCCCTTCACTACCGATCCGTCGGGCATGACGACGGAAACCCGCGGCCCACCCGAGAAGGAAAAGGCCGCCAGGGCCAGGAACAGGATCGCGGCGATCACCCAGTTGTTGCGTACCCACATGGCCGCATAGCCCAGCCACGGGATCGAGCCCAAGTGCTTCCCAACCTCGGAAACCAGGTAGGGCGTGGGGTCGTTTTGGCCGTTGGCGTCGCCTTTCAAGGTGAGCTGAGTGAGCCCCTCAGGGCCCTCGGCGACCGCCACGACCCGGTGGGTGACGTAGTCACCGCCGGTTCTCTTCACCGTGACGATGTCGCCGACGGCCACCTGGTTCGCGGGAACCGCGCGGTCGAAGGCCAGTGCCCCGGTGGGTATGGCCGGTTCCATGGAGCCGGAGGCCACCATGATCGGGCGGATGCCGAAGGCCAGCATGATCCCGAACGCGATTAGGGATATCGCTCCCAGCACGCAGATAACTGAAAGCGATATCCGCCGGGCGATTCTCACGGCAGAACCGAGATGCCGTCAACGTGGGCCAGCAGGTAGGCCTTCGTATCGAGCAGGTTGTTCACATCCGCCGAATCTTCCAGCTTCACCTTGAGCGAGACCTTGGCGATGCCTCCGCCGGCGAGCTTCGTCCCGATCTTTAGGCCCTTGTTGGCGTTGAGCGCGTTGATGTTCGCAATGGTCTCGGCCGTCACGTTGTCGCCAGCATCGGAAGTGACGTCCAGCAGTAGGGCATCCCACAGGTCTTGAGAACCCGTGCCGCCGACCGCAGCGGCATCGTCGTCGAACTTCAGATACAGCTCGGTCGGGTTGTTGGACGTCGAGGCGTTCTTGATCTCGAAATCAGGGATTGTGATGTACTCGCCGACCTTGAGTAGCTGCTCGCCGCTGGCCAGGTCGATCGGGAACGTCGGCTTCTTGTCGCGGTCAGGATTGCCGTCTGCTGAGGTGTCCTTCCAACCGCCCGAACCGGATTGAATCTGCAGGTTATAGGAGCCGACCGCCAGGCCTGCCTTGTCGTCGTTGCCCGCCACCCTGGCGAACTCGGAATCTGTGAATGCTGCGAGGGAAACCGTCCCGGCTAGCGCCAATGCCATGAATCCGGCGGCGAACATGCCCGCCGTGCGGAACTTAGAACGTTCCTCGATGATGATGGGTTCGGATGCGCCGAACCGCCTTCCTATTTGCTTCATACCTTACCTCCATAAGCACCAATGGGATTAGCACGATATGTTGGCACGCCCTTACCGTCGAGTAAAAATACGCAAGCGTAAACTGAGCCGAAAGTATCAATCCGAGCCTTTAGCGCCACAAGAAGCAGGAGCAGAAAAGCAGCAGTACATATGCCGTCAGGCAGCTACCCCTACTGCTCTTTCATTTGGCGCTTGGTCGACCACACGGCGAAGACGACGACGCCCACCAGCAGCGCAAAGGAGATGTACCACATGTACTGGGTGTAGACCTCCATGACTTTGACCGCGGGTTCACCGATCCACCAGCCGAGTGCCAGATAGATCGACTGCATGACGAGCGCGGAGGCGATGTCCACACCCAAGAACTTCTTCAGCGACGTCCCGGCCTCGCCCAGCACCGCGTAGATGACGGCCGCGGGGATCGGAATCGGCAGGTAAGTGATGACGATGGCCAAGGTCTCGTACTTGCGGGCGATCTTCTCGGCCCGGGCGTTGCGCTTCTTCGCGCGCTCGCTCTTGCCTGACCACATCTCGATGATGCCCCGGCCCCAGAGCTTACCGGCCCACCAGTAGATCCAGTCGAACTTCGCAGACAGCAGCGTTCCCAGGCCGAGAACTAGGGGCCACCAATGGTCGCCCATATACGCCTGGACGCCCGTCAGGATCATGCCGGTGCGGTAGCCCAAAGCGCCGAGCACCTGGGGCGCCCAGCCGAGCACGACCGGTTGCAGCGGCAACATGATCAGGGAGTAGATGGCGACGGCGGAGATAAGGCCTAAGCACACGAAGTCTTTGCGGCCGGGCTTGTGATCGAAGGGCAGGCCGGGTTCTTGCCACCACTCGAGTTCATCTTGGCTTGCCGCCGCCGTTCCCGCGGGCTCAACTCCCGGAGCGGACGTTCCCTCACCCGTCGATTCACTGATCTCGAGATAGTACGGGCCCTCGCCGTCGTATATCTTCTCGCTCAAACTCAACCCTTCGTCTTGGCCCATTCTAGTGCCGTACATGCGCAAAAACGCCTGCCCACCGTTAGCTTGAACCCCGAGCGCACCCTGGAATATTCCCGCCATCCAAAAGCGTGAGAGCTGCTTGGACTTTGGTGGTATCCGTGCAAGAATGTGCGTGGTTGAGGATCAACCAGCTACCCACAGTAGCTTTCCACTACGGATCGTCGGGCACGTACCTGCCCGTGGAAGGAGATGTGGTCAATGGCCACTGTCACATTCAATGAAGCAACCCGCGTCTATCCTGGCTCGGATCGCCCTGCCGTCGACAAGTTCAACCTCGAAATTGGCGATGGCGAATTCATGGTTCTTGTCGGCCCCTCCGGCTGCGGCAAGTCCACCACCTTGCGTATGCTGGCCGGCCTCGAAGAGGTGAACGCCGGTTCAATCTTCATCGGTGACCGTGACGTCACCCAGTTGCCGCCGAAGGATCGCGATATCGCGATGGTCTTCCAGAATTACGCCCTATACCCGCACATGTCTGTAGCTGACAACATGGGTTTCGCCCTCAAGATGGCCGGTGTGCCGAAGGCTGAGCGCGACGCCCGTGTGCAGGAAGCTGCCAAGCTGCTCGGCCTGGAGGAGTTCCTGGCCCGCAAGCCGAAGGCTCTCTCCGGCGGCCAGCGTCAGCGTGTCGCCATGGGCCGCGCGATCGTCCGTAAGCCTCAGGTCTTCCTGATGGACGAGCCGCTGTCCAACCTCGACGCCAAGCTGCGCGTCTCCACCCGTACCCAGATCGCCGCGCTCCAGGCTCGCCTGGGCGTCACCACCGTCTACGTGACCCACGACCAGGTCGAGGCCATGACGATGGGTGACCGCATCGCGGTCATGAAGGACGGCATCCTCCAGCAGGTCGATTCCCCGCTGAAGCTGTACGACGAGCCGGTCAACGTGTTCGTCGCCGGGTTCATCGGCTCGCCTGCCATGAACCTGATGCCGGCCAAGATCGTCGAGGGTGGGGCTCAGATCGGTGACTACACGGTTCCGATCTCACGCGACGTCCTCGCCAAGGCAGAGGGCGACGAGGTCATCATTGGCATCCGCCCGGAGAACTTCAAGATCGACACCACCGGCATTTCCGTCGATGTTGCGGTCGTCGAAGAGCTCGGCGCTGACGGCTACCTGTACGGCACCATTTCCGGTACCGATGCCGACGCCATCACCGCGCAGCAGATTGTGGCCCATATTTCGGCCCGCGTCGCTCCGCAGCGCGGCACCACCGTCCGCCTCAACGCGGTCGATCCGAATACCGTGCACGTGTTCGACGAGAAGAGCGGTCTGCGCATCTCGTAACACGCGAACACTTCAACGTCCGGCCCCTGGGCTAACAAGCTCAGGGGCCGTTCGTATACTTGTCCGAAAAGCACTACTCAAGGGATGTCGATGCCTCACTTCCTGTCCGCAAGGCCAGATTCGCGGTTCATACCGCTTCCTTGGACTATCCCCCTGGCCCAGTGGCCGGAGTCCTATCTGGTGGCGCTCCCCCGCGGCATTTCCCGCCACGTTGTGCGCTTCATCCAGGTCGGCAACTCGGTGTACGCGGCCAAAGAAGTGATCGAACACCTGGCCTTGCACGAGTACGAGATGCTGGTTGACCTGCACCGGCTGGACGCCCCGGCTGTCGAGCCCGTGGCCGTCGTCACAGACAGGATCGACGAGAACGGCAAGCCCCTCGATCCGGTGCTCATCACCCGGCACCTGGAGTTCTCGCTTCCCTACCGAACCTTGTTTGACTACGGGGTTCGCCCGGAGACAGTCGGGCGTTTGATCGACGCCATGGTGGTGTTGTTTGTCCGGCTGCACCTCATCGGTTTCCTGTGGGGCGACGTCTCACTGTCGAACGTGCTGTTCCGCCGCGATGCCGGGGCTTTCGCCGCTTACCTCGTCGACGCCGAAACCTCCGAAATCCACGACGCGCTCTCCGACGGCCAGCGCGAGGCCGACCTCGACATCGCCCACGTCAACCTCTTCGGCGAATTCTCCGACTTGGAGGCCGGGGGGATGCTGGATTCTTCCTTGTCTCCGCAGGAACTGGCCGATTCGATCATCAACCGCTACCGCGATCTGTGGAACGAGCTGACCGGCGTCGAGCAGTTCGCCGGTTCGGAGATCGTGCGCATTGAAAACCGCGTGCGCAGGCTCAACGCCCTGGGCTTCGACGTCGCCGAGCTGGACATCACCACCTCCCCCGACGGCTCCCAGGTGCAAATCCAGCCCAAGGTCGTCGACGCCGGGTATCACCAGCGCAAACTCCTACGCCTCACCGGGCTGGACACCGAGGAGAACCAGGCCAGGCGCCTGCTCAACGACATGGGCACGTTCAAGGTGCGCACCGGCCAGCAGCACGTCGACGACGCGGTGGTCGCCTCCCAGTGGCTCACCCAGTGCTACAAGCCGGTTCTGGATGCCGTGCCGCCCGAGCTGCGCGGCAAGCGCGATGGCGCCCAGGTCTACCACGAGGTGCTGGACTACCGCTGGTACCAATCCCAGCGAGAATGCCGCGAGGTTCCGCTCATCGAGGCCGCGCAGGGCTATATCCGCGACGTCCTCACCACGCTGCCCGAGGAGAAGGTGTCGCTGGATCGCACGCTCACGAACCCCTACGACCCGTCCCACGGTTTCGCTGGGGACGAGGAGGACGGCCCGCCGCCGCACGACCCCTGGGAGGACGACGCCGAGGAGCAGCCCGAGCCCAGCGGGTATCTGGATATCGCGGCGCTTCGGGCCAAGCATTCGAAGTGAACTGCGCGTAGTCGCAGGCCGCAGCGGGGGTTCTCTCGGCCTCCTTTTCAGCCAGTAGACTTACGCCCGTGACTTTCCGACTGTACGATTCCGCGCTGAAGCGCGTTGTCCCGCTCGAACCCGTGATTCCCGGACAGGTGTCCATCTACCACTGTGGTTTGACCGTGCAGTCCGCCCCGCACCTGGGGCACATCCGCAAGGAGGTCGTCTTCGACGTGCTGCGCCGCTGGCTGACACACAC
The DNA here is from genome assembly GCA_031272825.1 of Propionibacteriaceae bacterium. Classification (GTDB taxonomy): domain Bacteria; phylum Actinomycetota; class Actinomycetes; order Propionibacteriales; family Propionibacteriaceae; genus Propionicimonas. The sequence continues at coordinate 9,073 of JAISTE010000010.1, forward strand.
CGGCTACAAGGTGAAGATCGTTGCCAACGTGACCGATGTCAACGACAAGATCGAGGCCAAGGCCGCCGAGCGCGGGATGGAGTGGTACGAGCTGGCCTACGAGGTCGAGCTTGAGCTGCACAAGGCCTACACCGCGCTGGGCTGCATTCCGCCCTCCTATGAGCCGCGTGCCACCGGGCACATCACCGAGATGATCGAGCTCATTCAACAGATCATCGACAACGGCCACGCGTATGTGGCTCCCGACGGCTCGGGGGACGTCTACTTCGACGTGAAGTCTTGGCCGCGCTACGGCTGGCTGTCCGGCCAGCGGGTCGATGAGATGAAGGCCGCCGAGGATTCCGATTCGCTGGACAAGCGCGATCCGCGCGATTTCGCCTTGTGGAAGGGCGCAAAGCCGAGCGATCCGGCAACCGCTACCTGGCCGTCGCCTTGGGGACGCGGGCGGCCTGGCTGGCACATCGAATGCTCGGCGATGGCGGGCAAATACTTAGGCGATGCGTTCGATATCCATGGCGGCGGCATGGATCTCAAGTTCCCGCACCACGAGAACGAGCTCGCCCAGTCGCAGGCGGCGGGCAAGCCCTTCGCCAAGTATTGGATGCACAACGGGCTGGTCACCATGTCCGGGGAGAAGATGAGCAAGTCCCTGGGCAATGTGGCGCTGGTCTCCGAGGTGGTCAAGCGCTTCCCGGCCAGGGCCGTGCGGCTGTATCTGCTCGCCCCTCACTACCGTTCGGTGATTGAGCTATCCGACGCGGCGCTCGGCGAGGCCACCGCACAGCTGGAGCGCATCGACTCGTTCTTGGAGCGGGCCGCCGAACACATTTCCGCCCCGGGTTCTGTGCCCGATGCCTTCGCCGCTGCGATGGACGAAGATCTCGGCACCCCGCAGGCCTGCGCAGTTTTGTTCGACGCCATCCGCGAGGGGAATCGGGCGCTGGATGCCGGGGATACCAAGGCCGCCGGAAGCGCCTGCGCCGATGTGATCGCAATGTTGGGGATTCTCGGGCTTGATCCGCAAGACCCGGCGTGGGCCGTCGAATCTGGGGGTAAGGATCTCAAGCCGGTTGTGGACGGCCTGGTGGCGCAACTTTTGGCTGAGCGCGCGGCGGCCAGGGAGGCTAAGGACTGGGCCAAGGCGGACGCGATCCGTGATAAGTTCAACGCTTTGGGCGTCAAGATCGAAGACACGCCGAACGGCGTGAGATGGAGTGTGTAAATGGCCGGCAATTCCCAGCGCAAAGGCGCAGTTCGCAAGCGCGGCAGGGCCCAGGCCCCAGCAGGTTCGGGGGGCCGCATCCGCCGCGGTTTGGAAGGCAAAGGGCCGACGCCCAAGGCCGAAGATCGCCCCTACCACAAGGCATATCGCGATAAGAACAAACCAACTTCGCAAAAGTCCAGGAAACCCGCCCAGCGCACCCACTCGTCCTCTGATTGGATTTTCGGGCGTAACCCGGTGCTGGAGGCGCTGCAGGCCAACGTGCCGGTGAAGCAGGCGCTGGTGGCTGAGGGCGTCGAGCGTGATTCGCGGATGAAGGAGATCCTCTCGTTCGCCGCGCAGAACGGGATTCCGTTCCTGCAGGCAACCAAGCACGACCTCGACCGCATCACTGGAGGGGCTGCCCACCAGGGTGTCGCCCTGCGCATTCCGCCGTTCGAGTACGCCGATCCGGGCGATTTGCTCGAGCAGGCCCTTGAGCGCGGCAACGGCGTGGCCGTGGCGCTGGATTCGGTAACCGACCCGCACAATCTCGGCGCCATCGTGCGTTCTGCCGCGGCCTTCGGCGCCTACGGTGTGATCATCCCGGAGCGCCGCTCGGCCCAGATGACCGCCGCCGCATGGAAGACTTCCGCTGGTGCGGCCGCCCGCCTCCCCGTTGCCAGGGCCAAGAACCTTAACCAGGTGCTGAAGGCCTGGTCGAAGGCCGGTGTGCTGGTCGTCGGCCTGGCCGGGGACGCCGAGCTGCCCATCGAAGCGGTGTCGGCTCTCAACCAGCCGGTGTTGATCGTCGTCGGTTCCGAGGGTGAGGGCCTGTCGCACCTGGTTCGCCAGAACTGCGATCAGCTGGCCTCGATCAAGATCACGGGCATGGAATCGCTGAACGCGTCCGTCGCCGCTGCCATCGCCTTGTATGAGCTGACGCGGGAAAACTGAGTGGAAGCCATCTGCGGCACCGCGGCTGTCGGGGAGGGATTCATAACCCCGCCCGTCATTTCGCGGATGACGAAGAATCGGCGGCGCGCGCTTCCACGGTTGTCAACCGTTGCGCACGTACAATTGTCGAACCCGAGTGTCGGAAGTGGAGTATGAGCGGTAAAGCCGGTGAGCCCATCGTGGGTCGCGTGCTGGTGGGCCGCTATCAAATCCTGCGGATGATCGCCAAGGGCGGCATGGCGACGGTCTACGAAGCCAAAGACCTGACGCTCGGGCGCTCGGTGGCCGTCAAGGTCATGCACGACGGCCTGTGCACCGATCCCGCGTACGTCACCCGTTTCAAGCGCGAGGCCATCTCCGCCGCCGGGCTCCAGCACCCAGGTATCGTCTCCATCTTCGACCAGGGGGTCGACGAGGGCCGTCCGTTCATCGTCATGGAATACGTGCCGGGCGGGACGCTGCGGCACCTGATCACGAACACCGCACCCATCGGGCCCAAGCGCGCGGTCGAGCTGATGCTTCCGATCGTCGACGCCGTGGCCTACGCCCACGAATCGGGCATCTTGCACCGCGATCTCAAGCCCGAGAACGTGCTGATCGCCCAGGGCCGCAACCAGATCAAGGTCGCCGATTTCGGCCTGGCCAAGCCCGTCGCCTCGCAGATGAACTCGAATCCGGGCACGCTGATGGGCACGGTTTCGTATGTCTCGCCGGAGATCGTCACCAACTCTCCTTACGATGCCCGCGCGGACGTTTACGCGCTGGGGATCATCTTGTTCGAGATGCTGACGGGCGTGAAGCCGCACACCGGGGACTCGCCCGTGGCCGTCGCGTATTCGCATGTCAACACGGATACGCCCGCCCCTTCCACCATGTTGCCCGCCGCCGATACCGCCATCCCCGACTACCTGGATGCGCTGGTGTTGGCCGCCACCGCGCGTCAGCCCGAAAAGCGGCCCGCCAACGGCTCGGTGCTGCTGGAAATGATGCGCAAGGTGTACACCGAACTGCAGGCCGGGGTGCGCTCGAACCCTGCGCTCGCCGCTGAACTGCTCAACTACCACTACGATCCGGCGACGCTGAACACCACCTCGCTGCCGGATCTGTCGGAATCCGAACCCAGCTTGCAAGAGCGCACGCCGGTAATGGCCGACCAGATCCCCGTTCTGAACCAGGCGGTCGCCGATCCCGGGGTTTCCAATCCCCCGATTCCCAACCCCGTGGTTCCCGCACCTGCCGGGGTGTACGCGCCTTCGCCCGTCGCTCCCCCGTATAACGCGGCCCAAGGCCCATCGCCGCGGGCGGTGAAGCTCAAGAACCAGCAATCTCGGCGCAAGTGGCGCGGCCTGGTGCTGGTGCTGGTGGTCTTCTTGATTGCGGGCTTGGGCGGCTTCGGCGCCTGGTACTACCTGCAGGGCCGGTTCGTGCCCGGCGGTACCCCCGATTTCGGCGGCATGGACGAGAAGGCCGCCGCGGCGCTGGCTACCCAGCACGGCATCAAGATCAGATGGCCAAGTGAAGACGATTCGGAACACCACGTCTACTCCGAGGACATTCCCGCCGATCACATCGTCTCCACCGACCCGGCCTCCGGGATGCCGCTGGAAATCGGCGGCACAGTGAGCGCGTTCGTCTCCAAGGGCCAGGAGCGCTACGCGGTTCCCAAACTCACCGGCAAGACCGAGAGCGCTGCCGCCGATGCCCTGGCCAAGACCAACCTCAAGCTCGGCAACGTCACACACGACTACTCCGACGACGTCGAGGCGGGCAAGATCATCTCCCAGTCCATCGCCAAGGGCGAGTCGGTCAAGCGCGATACCGTGGTGGACGTCGTCGTCTCCGACGGCCCGGCACCGGTCGCCATCACCTCGTACGTCGGCAAGGCATATTCCGAGGCCAAGGCCTATTACAAGGAAGCCGGGCTGAAGGTGAAGAAGACCGAGGCCTATTCCGAAGAGCTGGAAGCGGGGCTGGTGATCTCCCAAGACCCCGCCGAGGGTACGGAGGCGCACCGGGGCGACACCATCACGTTTACGGTTTCCAAGGGTTCAGAGTATGTGACCGTACCTGAAGTAGTGATGATGGGCACCAGCGCCGCGAAAGAGAAGCTGGAGAACCTGGGCCTGGTCGTCGAGGTTGTTTACGATTCGCCGTTCAAGCTCAACATCGCCACCTACACCGAGCCGGGGGCGGGCAACAAGGTAAAAATCGGCTCGACGATCACGCTGCATTCGAACTAGGCGTGCGGTTGCATCTGGCTTCCCATACGGTAGAAGCCATCCCCCACCGTCATTCTGCACGCCCCACCGTCATCCTGCGCACCCCACCGTCATCCTGCACGCCCCACCGTCATTCTGCGCACCCCACCATCATTCTGCACGCCCCACCGTCATTCTGCGCGAAGTCGCAGAATCTCAAATTCGAATTCCCCCTCAGAACTCAACGGCCCCGCGCCCGCGCAGATCGGTCAGTTCGGTGGGGATGAAATTCCCAATCTGCTTATAGCTCAGCGCCCATCCGTTGTCGGACAACAGCCGGTCGTGGATCAAGAAGCCGATGGGCGCGGCCACCTCTCGGCCCCAGTCGATGACCTCTTTCATCGCGGCCCAGGGCCCGTAGGCAGGCACTCCCACGATGTCGATTCCAGCCGGGGCGACGGCCAGCGAATCTCCCGGGTGGAAGAAGCGCGGTTCCCCCTCGGCCTCGATCACGAATCCGACGTTGCCCACGCGCGGAATCTCCTTGTAGATAACCTGATGCAGGCCCCCCACGGCGCTGATTGTGGTGGTACCGAGCTGGATGGCGGCGTCGGCGTGGAAGGGTTCGGCGCTTTCCAACCCGTAGACGTCCTTCACTGACGGCTCAACCAGCAGGCGGGCCTGCGGGTTGGCCTTGATGAGGTCGGGGGCGTTCTGGGGATCGAAGTGGTCGGGATGCTGGTGGGTGACGATGATGGCGTCGAGATCGGTGATCCCATGCCATTCGGAGCTGAAGTTTCCGGGGTCTACCAGGATGCGCTGGTCGGTCTCGACGAGCACCGTCGAGTGGCCCAGGTGCGTGATTTTCATTCTCCCTGCCTCTGGTTCAGGTCGAAGACGACGTGCGGATAGGGGGCGTCGGATTTGGGCGGGTTGACGTGCGAGATTGCGTAGTCGAGGGCGTAGCGGTAGCCATCGGCTCCCAGGCCCGCGATTACGGCGACCGCGACGTCGGACAGGTAGGAGTGGTGACGGAATTCCTCGCGGGCGTGCACGTTGGAGATGTGCAGCTCGATGAACGGGATCGCGGAGCCGACGAGGGCGTCGCGGATGGCGACGGACGTATGCGTGAAGGCCCCGGCGTTGATGACGATGTACTGCACCCCCGCAGACTGTGCCTCCTGGATGCGGTCGACGATGGCCCCCTCATGGTTGGACTGGAAGGTCTGCACTTCGACGCCCGCCTCGCGGCCTTGTTTGACCAGCGAGGATTCGATCTGGGGCAAGGTGGTGTGGCCGTAGATTCCCGGCTCCCGTGTGCCGAGTGTGTTTAAATTCGGGCCGTTGATGACGAGCACGCTCATAGGCCAACTCTATCGGCGCCCCGGGCGGGGGTCGAACCCACAACCTGCAGATTAGAAGTCAGCTGCTCTATCCATTGAGCTACCGGGGCTGGCTAGGCAATCATACTCCGGGTCGGAGCATGCCCTTTGCTTCACTCGAGCACTTTCTCGGCGATCTCCTTGAGTTCCTCCGAGGTCGGCCCGGGTTCGGCGGGGAACAGTGCGAGACGGTAGTACTTCAGCTCGTTCACCGAGTCGATGATGTCGCCGAGCGCGCGGTGGTTGCCGGTCTTCTCGGGTGCGTTGAAGTAGACCCGCGGGTACCAGCGGCGGGCGAGTTCTTTGATCGAGGAGACGTCGACGTTGCGGTAGTGCAAGAACTCTTCGAGCTCGGGCATATCTCGGGCCAAGAACGTGCGGTCGGTGCCGACGGAGTTTCCGGCCAGCGGCACCTTGCCGGGCTCGCTGACGTACTCCTTGATGTACTCGAGAACCTGGTTCTGGGCGTCTTCAATGGTGGTGCCATCGGCCAGCAGCGGCAGCAGCCCGGAGTTGGTGTGCATCTGCGTGACGAAATCGCCCATCTGATCCAAGGCCTCCTGCGGGGGCTTGATGATGACGTCGACGCCCTCCCCCAAGATATTGAGGTCAGAGTCCGTCACCAAGGCCGAGATCTCGATCAGGGCGTCCTTCTCAAGCGAGAGACCGGTCATCTCGCAATCTATCCACACCAGATAATCATTCACAAAGGACTACTTTACGACTTGGACGGCTGCAGCGGTTATTCGGTTGTCCTAAGGCTGATTGGAGCCGAGCAAGAAGGGTGTTCGACGGCTCTCGACAGTTCCTGCAGCGAGCCTCAGTTCGACTCTCAGCGCTAGATGAGCTAGTATTACCAAGCCGAAAGGCACATGGTGGCTGTAGCTCAGTTGGTAGAGCACCTGGTTGTGGTCCAGGTGGTCGCCGGTTCAAGTCCGGTTAGCCACCCCGAGTTAGCGTCGTCCGTCGAGCCGAAGGCTCATAAGGATGACCGAGCGAGGGGCAGTTAGTCGTTCCAAGTTCCCTAGCAGTTTCTTAGTTATCTCACAAGTAGCTTGTGCCGCAGCTCTGGCACACCAGGAAGTTCCCCCTAGCTTCGAAGGAAACCCCTTCACAAAAATCGCATGGCACCCGAAACAGATGCTTCGAATCCGCGCTTCCGGAGAGAGCGCCTGGGTCGTTAACAGAACCAACAAAGGATACTGGGCATGCGGTCAGGTTTTCTCAGGGCATACCCACAGCTCAGGGAGCCACAAACTCGACGCCCAAGGCAAGGTACGTGGCTTCGGCGCGCTTGTCGCAAGTCAGCAGCGGCAGCCCGTGTTCGCGAGCGGCAGCTGCCACCAGCGCGTCGTAAACCTGGCCTCCGGCAAGGCCAAGCTTTCGGAACTCCTCTAGCAGCTTCGCTTGCGAGGACGCCCCGAGAAAACGCGGCTCGGGGAATTCGGCTCGGATCAGGCGCAGGGCGTCATCGCCCGAGATTCGATACGGCATGGGCAGGCGCGTCAGAACCGAGTAGACCTCGAAGTTTGCGTGCCCCGACAGCCCAATCGCGCGCCCCTCGACCTGCTCGGCTATCCAATCGTGAAAGGGGTTGTCCGGCTGCACCAGCGCCAACGCGGCGCTGGTATCTAAAAGCAGCAGGTCAGCGTTGATCGTCAAAGCGGAACTCCCTCAGCTGATCGCCGTACAGCGCTGGTCCTCCCTCTGGCAGCGACAGATGCCCGTCGCGCTCGACAAGGTGGCTCTCGACCGGGATCTCCACCCTCAGGGCGTTGCCGTCCGCTTCGACGACCACCTTCCCTGGGCGGAACCCGAGCCTGTCGCGCAGCGGCTTGGGAATCACCAGCCGCCCGGCAGCATCAATGGTTGCGATCATGGTTAGGATTCTACCATTTGCCTTGGTTAGGCTCTGCGCGAGAAGAGACGTTGGCCGAAAACGGAAGAACTCACGGCGGCCTTCGGCGATCCAGTTACATGTTCGAGATAGCGGTTCGGCTTGCACCAAGAAGGGCGCGCATGATCGTGCACATCTTCCAACGCGCACGATCATGCGCTTCTTCTAGCCCTTTGCCACCCGACAGCTTTACCGCCACAAGGATTCAGGACGACCACACATAGCTTGATCCGCAGTGCTCGCAGAGGAACAACTCGTCGTCCTTTTTGAAGCTCACCCCTCCGCACCCCTTGCACGTCAGCCGTATCAGCTTTCGAGGGGCTCTGGGCTTTTCGGCTTCAGCCTTCGGCTCGGGAGGCTCTTCGGCTTGGATCCACTGAGCACTCCCAGATGCATCCGGCACCCAACGATCCCCGACCAAGCTCGGTTGCTCGGCCTTGATGTAATCAAGCAGGTTAATCATCTTGCGAATCTCGTTCGTCATATTCTCCGATGAACCATCCGCCCACGTTTCCGCGCCGGGGCCTACGAACACCAGCCTCCACAGCGGGTGATTGTCGTCGTCGACGCGAATGCGCAGCTCAAGGCTCGAGATAGGGGTCTTAGCCCGTGTGGCAGCGACGAGAACATCGACACCCCTCTCCTCCCCGTTCATGTAGATGCTGTAGCCGACCAAGTCTGGCATCGCGTACAACTGAGCGGTCTTGTCCTTGCTAGTGCGCATGGCAAAACACTTCCTAGAGTCGTCCACCAATACCGCAAGGCAGCCCCAGGCAGCCTTATTCGAGATCAGGAAGCCTCCGCCCGGGAACTTGATAGCCTCGCGAGCTTGCCGCGTGGACGCAGAATGCGACTCCGACGAAACAAATGCAACCCAGGCAATAAGGAGCACGGCGGCAACAAAGAACGCGATGACCGCTTCTCCCATGATCCTCCAATCAACTGAGCTAGTGAATACCCGCACGACTTGGCACCCGCCGTTTTATCTAGCCTACCGAACGGCAACAAACGCCGCGCACAGACGGCCTATGCCGTGGCAAACCCTTCCCGCTACAAAGACGCCGAACCCCAGGTTTCCCCGGGGCTCGGCGCCGGAACTACTTCAGAGTTGTGAGATTTACACCCCCAACCGCGCGCGGCGCTCTAGCTCGCCGTCTGTGAAGTTGGCTTCCGGGACGCGGCCCGGCAGCGGGACGATGCGCTCGTGGATAGCGTCGATGATCCAGCCCGGCTGCGGGAAAAACAGCGACTCCAGCTCGGGAGCCGGGGTGATGTGGTTGCGCGAGCCGACCACGACCACCGGGGCGTCCAGGTAGTCGAAGGCCAGGTTCTGCACGTGCGTCGCCACAGTGTGCAGGAACGAGCCGCGCTCGACCGCGTCGGAGGCCAGTACCAGGCGGCCTGTCTTCTTCACCGAGGCGATGAGCTTCTCGTAGTTCAGCGGGGCGACGAAGCGCAGGTCGATCACCTCGGCGCTCATGCCGTACTTTTCCTGCAGCTCGTCGGCAGCCTGCAGCGCGCGGTAAAGCGTCGCGCCGACGGTCGCAATCGTGATGTCCGATCCCTCACGGCGGATGGCGGGCTCGCCCTCTTCCGTCTCGTAGTAGCCCTCGGGAACGCCGCCGGACTCGAAGTCTTCGCCCTTGTCGTAGAGCAGTTGCGATTCCAGGAACACCACCGGGTCGGTGCCGGCGAGCGCCAGGTTCAACATGCCCTTGGCGTCGGTCGGCGTTGCCGGGAAGTAGACCTTCAGGCCTGGGATGTGGGCAACGAGCGACGACCAGTCTTGCGAGTGCTGGGCACCGTACTTATTTCCGACGGAAACGCGAAGCACCAGCGGCATCTTCAGCAAACCGGCGGACATCGACTGCCACTTGGCCATCTGGTTGAACACCTCGTCACCGGCCCGGCCCAGGAAGTCGCAGTACATCAGCTCGGCGACGGCCCGGCCCCCGGCCAGCGCGTAGCCAACGCCAGCACCGACGATTGCGGCCTCGGAGATGGGAGAGTTGAACAGACGGCGGTACGGAAGCAGTTCCGTCAGCCCGCGGTAGACGGCGAACGCGCCGCCCCAATCGCGGTTTTCTTCGCCCCAGGCGGCCATCGTGGGATCGATGGAGAACCGGTGGGCCATGGCCTCGAACAGGCCGTCGCGGAACTGGTACATCTTCACCTTGGAAACGGGCTTGCCGTCTTGCGTGGAGGTGCGCACCTTACGGGCGATGGCCTTGACGCGGGCGTTTTCTTCCAGCGGCTCGGAGAGCTCGGGCTCGGCGTCGGAGAAGGCCTCCACGTGGCCGTTGGAGAGCATCTTGCCCTCGATATAGGCCACATCCACGCGCTCGAGTTCGTCGGAGGAGGCCAGAGCCAGCACCTTGGTCAGCTTGGCGACGATGGATTCAGTCAGCTCTTCGACCTGGCCTTCGCTCAGCACCTTCTTGTCGATAAGCAGCTTCGAGTACTCAGACAAGGAGTCCACGGCCTCCCAAGCCTCCACTTCCTCGCGGGTGCGGTAGCTGGAGGCGTCGGACGGCGAGTGCCCGGAGAATCGGTAGGTGATGGTGTCCAGCAGCACCGGGCCTTTGCCGGCGAGCAGCAGTTCCTTTTTGCGGCGGATGGCGTCGGCCACCGCGAGCGGGTTGTAGCCGTCGACGCGCTCGGCGTGCATGGCCTCCGGGTTGACGCCCGCACCCACGCGCGCGACCATCTCGTAGCCCATCGTCTCGCCGTGGGTCTGGCCGCCCATGCCGTAGAAGTTGTCGAAGAAGTTGTACAGGATTGGCGGGTTGCCGCCATCGGCCGGATCCCACAGCTCGCGGTACTGGTCCATCGCGGCCATCTGCATGGCCTCCCACACCGGGCCGCAGCCCATCGAGGCATCGCCGATGTTGCAAACCACGATGCCGGGCTGCTTGTTGATGCGCTTGAACAGGGCCGCACCCGTCGCGATCGGGGCCGAACCGCCCACGATGGCGTTGTTCGGCATTGAGCCGAACGGGGTGAAGAACGCGTGCATCGAGCCGCCCATGCCTCGGTTGAAGCCGACCTTGCGGGCGAAGATTTCGGCGAGCGTTCCGAACAAGATGAAGTTTTCGATGAGTTCCTCGTCGGTGTCGTAGCCGATCTTTTCGGCGTACTTGAGCGTGTCGCCGCCCAAGAACTCGCCCATGATCTTCTGGGTTTCGGCGACCGGCAGCTTGCGGGCAGCGGAGAAGCACTTGGCCAAGATCTCGCCGTGCGAGCGGTGCGAGCCGAAGATGAAGTCGTAGGGTTCGAGTTCGGCGGCCTGCCCGACGGCGGACGCCTCTTGGCCCATCGACAGGTGGGCGGGGCCCTTGTGGTTGTATTCGATGCCTTGCCAGCCGCCGGTTGTCTTGATCGAGTTCAGCATGGACTCGAACTGACGGATGGCGATCATGTCGTGCAGCATGCCGATCAGGCCGTCGGCACCGAAGTGCTTCTTCTCCTTCGCCCAGTCCATCTTGTACTGGTTGACGGGGATCGCGGGGGCGGTCAGCTCCCCTGGCGCCCGTACCTCGGCTGGGTTCACAAATAGCGATTTCGTCATTAGTTCCTCTTTGAATGTCATCCTGCGTCGCGGCAGGCTCTGTTTTTCTTGTCCTGCTTTCACAGGATTTCTGTCTTCGTCATCCTGCGTGTAATCGCAGGATCTATTTCCTTATGTTGTTGTGAGATCCTGCGACTTCACTACGTTCCGCGCAGGATGACGGTGGTTGGTTCCGTCGGGTGACGGTGGTTGGTTCCGTCATGTGACGGTGGTTGGTTCCGTTAGGAATCGCTTCTTCGTCATTCTGCGCGCAGTCGCAGAATCTAGTGGTTCTTATCGGATCCTGCGTTGGCAGGATGACGGGGGACGGTATGGGTGCCGTCCCCCTGCGTCTTAGAGTTTGACGGCCCAGGCGGCCTCCCTGATTCCCTCGGAAACGGTCGGGTGCGGGAAGACGACCTGGCGCAAGTCCTCGACGGTGAGCTCGAGTTCCAGCGCGGTGGCGGCCCCCCAAATCATTTCGGGAGCGTAGGGCCCGAGTACTGTGATTCCGAGGACGACGCCCGTGGCCTTGTCCGCGATAAGCTTCACAGCCCCGGGGGCCTTCATTCCGTTTTCGGCGATGAAGCGGCCCGAGAGCAGCAGCGGCACGGTGGCCTTGGCGATCTCGTAGCCTTGTGCGAGCGCTTGCGCCTCGGTGAGCCCGACCCCGGCGGCCTCCGGCATGGAGTAGACGGCCCACGGGATGGTGTTGGTGCGCAGGATCTGCCCGGTCTTGGCCGCCTTCTCAGTGTCGAGGATGTGGGACACGGCGATTTCGGCCATCCGGTAGGCCGCATGGGCCAGCAGGGACTTGCCCGTGACGTCGCCCACCGCCCAGACGTTCGGCAGGTTGGTGCGCATGGTGTCGTCGGCGGCGATGCCCTTGGGCGTGTACTCCAGCCCGGCCTCCTTCGCGCCCCAGCCCTCGACGAGCGGACGGCGTCCGACCGCCATCAAGATGACGTCGGCTTCCAGTCGCTGTTCTTGGCCTTTGGCGTCGGCGAACACGAGCGTGCCGTCTTCTACGGCTTTTACCTGGCATCCGAGATTGAAAGTCACTCCCTTGGTGCCCTTGCGCAGCTTGGCGGCCATCTCGTCGTCCATGAACGGCAGGATTTCGGGCAACATCTCGACGACCGTCACCTCGGTTCCGAGAGCGGCGAACAGTGAGGCGAACTCGACGCCGATAACTCCCCCGCCGATCACGGCAAGCTTGCCGGGGATATGGTCGATGGCGAGCAGACCGGTGGAGTCGAGCACCTTGGGGTTGTCCTTGGTGCCGGGGATGGGCGGCATGGCCGGGGTGGAGCCGGTGGCGATGATGATGTGGTCGGCGCTCTTCACTTCGCCGTTCACCTCCACCTTGCCCGGGCCGAGCAGCTTGCCCTCGCCCATGATCACTTCGACTTTGGCCTTCTTCTCAGCCGCGCCGACGCCCCCGACGAGAGTCTTCACGACCTGCGCTTTCCAGGCCTGAACCTTCGCCCAGTCGACTTCGACGCCGCTGGCCGTGACGCCGAATTGTTCGGCGTGCAGCGCGTGTTCGTACTGTTTTGCCGAGTTGAGCAGGGATTTCGTCGGGATGCAGCCCACGTTCAGGCAGGTGCCGCCCAGGTATTCCTTCTCGATCAGGCAAACCTTCTTACCGGCGTGGCCGAGCCTTTCGGCGGCAAGGTAGCCACCGGGGCCCGCGCCGAGGACGATTACGTCGTAATCACTCATTTCTTACCCCAATACCGTTAGGTCGATGTTTTCGATTCGCTTCACCAAGTCTTGCAGGATGCGCGCGGCGTCTGCACCGTCGATGACCCGGTGGTCGGCCGTCAGCGAGAAGCCGATGCGCTGCTGGACCCCGACCGTGCCGTCGGCGTTGATTACCGCGCGCGGGGTGATGGCGTCGACGCCCAGGATCGCCACCTGCGGCTGGTTGACGATCGGCGTGAACGACTCGATCCCGAACGCGCCCAGGTTGGAAACCGTGAAGGTTCCGCCGGAGAGCAGGTCGGGGTTGATGCCGCCGCCGATGGCCTCTTGGGCGAGCACCTTGGAGGCGTCGGAGAACTGCTTGAGGTTCATCAAGTCGGCGTAGCGTAGCGTCGGAACGAGCAGACCGCGCGGCGTGTCGACGGCCATGGCCAGATGCACGTGCTCGTACTTGCGCCAAACCCCGTCAGCGAGCGTGGCGTTCGCGCCCGGGAACTGCTTCAGCGTCTGAACCAGGGCAAAGCCGACCAGATCGCCGATGGTGACCTTGGTATAGCCCAGTTCCGGATCGGAAGACTTGAAGCGCTTGCGCAGGGCCTGCAGCCCGGCGGCGTTCGCCGTGGAGGTGTAGGAAAGCTGGGCCGAGACCTGCAGGGATTCGAGCATCCGCTCGGCAACGATCTTGCGCACGCCCTTGAGCGGGGTGTCTTCGAAGGCGCCGGGGAAATCGGCGGTGTCGATGCTCGGGCTCGCGGCAGTGATCGGTGCAGCCGCTTGCGCCCCGGTTCCGCTTGCCAGGTTCGACGCCGTAACCCGCCCGCCGATACCGGTTCCGATGCGGCCGACCGTTCCGCCGGCTAGCTTCGCCGCCGAGGTCAGGCCCGGGGCCGAGGCGGCGGCGGTGAGCACGTCACGCTCGATCACGCGGCCGTTGGGGCCAGTGCCGACTATCGCGGTAGCGTCGACGCCCTTGGCCGCGGCGGTGTTGCGGGCTCTGGGGGAAGCGAGGGAGGTGCCGGTTGGTGCCATCTTGGCCCCAACCACGTCATCCTGCGCGCTAGTCGCAGGATCTCCACCTCGCTGTGGTGCAGCAACAGAAACACCGGCAGCTTGGGCCGAACCCCCAGCATCCGCAGCGGATGCACCCTGCTGTCCTTCGCCCGTCGTTCCTTTTGAGCCGAGCAGCGCCGGATCGACGCTCTCACCCGGCTCACCGATGACGGCGATGGGTTCCTTCACCGGAACCTCGTCACCTTCCTCGGCCAGCAGGGCCAACACGGTTCCCTGCGCGCCGACCGGGATTTCCATCGAGGACTTGTCGGTCTCAATCTCGCACATGATCGTGTTGTCCTTGACGGCATCGCCAACGGCGATGTCCCACTTCGTGATCAGACACGATTCCACGGTGTTCCCCGCCTGGGGCATCACCACTACTGTTGCCATCTGTACTCCTATGCTTGTTTCAACGGCACTGTCTTTTGCAAAAGTTCTTTGACGTCGGGAGCGAGCCCGGCGTCCATCACCATCCCGGCCAGTTCGTCCAGCCTGAGCACCGAGACGAATCCGGCCTTCCCGTACTTGGAAGAGTCGGCGGTGAGCCAGGTTTCCTCGGCGCGTTCGTGCATCGCCTTGATAATCTCGGCTCCCTCGGCGAACTGCGTAGTCAAACCGCGTTCCGCGGTGAAGCCGTCGGTACCGACGAACGCCAGCCGGGCGTTGAAGCCTTGGATCGTTCGCTGAGCAATGGGGCCGACCAACGATTCGGATTCGCGGTGGAAAGAGCCGCCGGTCAGAATCACCTCGAGGTCGGGGTTGGTGCGCGCGTAGGAAAAGACGAGGGTGGAGTTGGTGACGATCTGCACGCCTTGAAGCCCTCCCAGGAACTTGGCGATGCGGGCGGTGGTGGTTCCGGCCTCGATCATCACCCTGTCGCCGTCTCTGACTAGCTCGGCGGCCTTCTTCGCGATGCGATCCTTTTCGGAGTCGTTGATGGCGTCGCGCTCAAGCACGTTGCGGATGGAGGAGGCCTGCGCACCGCCCCAGGTGCGCGAGAGCAGCCCGCGTTCTTCGAGTTCTTTGAGCTGAGAGCGGATTGTCACTTCGGAGACGCCGAGCTCTTCGGAAAGCACAGACACCGACAGCGAGCCATCCTTGGCCAGACGCTGCAGTATGTAGCTCTCGCGCGCGGTGCGATCCGACGCCATCGTCCTCCTTCTGACCTTTCGAGTCTATATCGATTCACTTTCGATTTGCAACCTAACTCGAAAGTTTCGGAAGTTTATGGAGGGTAGGTGGGGGCGAGCCGAAACAGTAATCTGGAGGCATGGATACTCTGTGGTTCGACCTGGGCGTCAGCTGGGATCAGGCTCTGGCCGTCGTCATCTCCGGAACCTTCCTGTATTGGTTCTTCACGCTGGTGCTCAAATTGCTCGGCCCGCGCTTCAAGCTGCGGGTCTCGACGGCCTCGGTCGCCATGATGATGCTGATCGGCGCGCTCACCGCCCGTGCCATACTCGGACAATCTCCGACGATGCTGGGCGGGGCTATCGCACTTCTGACGGTCATGTTCTGGGAATGGGTGTTGTTCCACACTTCCAGGTGGATGCGCGGGCGCTCGTTCATCACACGCGACGCCCGGGCTGTGGTCGTAGACGGAAAAGTGGTACTAGATCAGCTAGCCGCAGTCGGCATCAGCGAAGGGAACCTCTACATCAGGCTGCGGCGGGCAGGAGTCAGCCGCTTGGATCAGATCAAGTACGCCATCATCGAAACCGACGGCTCGCTAACCGTAATGCGCGCAGGGCAGGAGGTCGACAACGAGCTCTTGACGGACGTGGTTTTGGACTAGCGTAGCGCCCTCGCACATGCGCGCTACACCGGAGCTGCCCAAGTGCACCACTTACGCAATCCCGAGCTCCTCCAGCAGGCGGCCCACGTGGCCCGTCGCCTTTACGTTGTATTTGGCCAGGCGAACCTTGGCGCTGCCGTCTTCGGCGACGTCCAAGACTAGGGTCGAGCGGATGACGCCTTCCAGCTTCCTGCCGTAGAGCACCTTTTCGCCGTAGGCCCCGTAGGCCTCCAGCACCTTGTGCTCCGGGTCGGACAACAGCGGGAATGGGATGGATTCCTTGGCCTTGAAGCGGGCGAGCTTCTCGGGTTTGTCAGGAGAGACGCCCAACACCGCATATCCGGCGCCTTCGAGTTTGCCGTAGTCAGAGGTGAAGTCCACGGCCTCGCGGGTGCAGCCCGGGGTCATGGCCGCCGGGTAGAAGTACAACACGACTGCCTTTCTGGCGAAATCTGCCAGGGATACCGGGTTCCCGTCTTGATCGGGAAGCGTGAATGCGGGGGCTGCCTCACCGGCTTCGAGTCTGCTCATGGGGTCAGTCTAACTGAGCAGCAGCAGGCACCTGCTCTTGTCGACCCGCCCGCGCCGCCCCAGTGCCCGCAAATGCAGGCACCTGCTCCCACCATTGTCAGGCTGCGTGCAGCCCCTGCATCCTGCTCAGTCACAGGTATAGATCCCGCGACTGCGCGCGGGATGACGAGTGAGGGAACTCGGCGATGGCAAAGGCGGGAACTCGGAGATGACGAGTGAGGGAACTCGGAGATGGTAAGGGCGGGTACTTCAGCGTTTGCGCAGGTCGGCGATCTTGATCAGGAGCTGTTCCAGGGCGAAAGCGGAATCCGCCTCTCCGCCCTTGACAGCTACGTCGGCCTTGGCGCAGGCCTTGATCCCCTCGGCGATGGCATCGGGCCGCCAGCGGTTCGCCAGCGGCTGCAGAAATTTGAGCTGGTTTGGCCCTACCCCCACGTAGGAGGCTAGATCACCGCCGCGCAGCCCTTCGGCCATGGCTCCGTGGTATTTGCCGAGCTGTACCAGCTTGTTGGCGATGGCCGTAACGATCAGAAACTCGGGAACCTTGTCCTTTGAGCTTTTGTATTCCCTCGCCCACCGCGATTGAGCTAGGGCCTGGGCGAGGTTTCCCGAAAGCACAGCGTCGGCGACCTTGAAGGAGGTGATCTCGGGCCTGCCGGAGAAGTAGCTGCGGATCTGCTCTTCGCTCACCCGCCCGCCCTCGGAATCCTCTTGAAGCTGGCGCAGCGCGCCGATCAAGGTAGGGATGTCCGTGCCGATGACCTCGATGAGGGCGTTTGCGGCGTGCTCGTCCAGCTTGCCTCGCCCCGCCTCGGCCTGAAGGAATTTGGGCAGCTCCCACGGCTTGAGTTCCTTGACTTCCTCAACCGGGATTTTTGCCTTCTTCAGCTTGTTGACCACGCCGATGCCCTTGGTTCCGCCCGGAAAAGACATGACCAGCGAGAGCTCTTCCCCCGGTTGGGTAGCAAGTGCAACCAGCTGCTCATGCAGCGAGCTGTCGAGCATGTCCAGGTCGGTGATGGAGACGATCGACTCGTCGGCGAACAGCGAACCCCCGGTGATCTCCGCAAGCTCGCCAGAAGCCAGCCCTTGCCCGGAAACCTCGGTGAACACGGCGTCCGGGTGCTGCTGCCTGGCCTGGTCAAGGAAAAGCTTGCGCTTCCTCCCGACGCGATAGGGATCCTTGCCGATGATGAGCAGAGCATTAGTCACGGCCCAATCCTCCCACGGGCATCCCACACTTTGCCCGTCGGCGATTATTCCCTTTGGTAGTAGACGTTCAATCCAGTTCCTTTCGCTACGGCTATTGAGCCGTTCAGATCGGTTCGGTAGACGACCATGCCATAGCTCCTCGCCAACGCCAGCGTCTTTTCGGTGGGATGGCCGTAGCTATTGCCCTTGCCAACCCCGATGAGTGCGACCGCAGCTCCCACCCGCTTCCACAGTTCTTCCGATTGGCTCGACGAACCGTGGTGCGGCACTAGGAACACCTCGGCGCGCAGATCCACCCTGTCCAACGCGACCGAGAGCTGCGCTTCGCTTTCCAGATCCCCGCACATCAAGATGCTCAGCACTGAGGAACCGGTGCTGGTGCCCACCGTTGCACGCAGCACGAGCGAGGCGTTGTTTTCTTCAGAGGATTCGCCCGCATACTCGCTCCCGGCTTCAGAGCTCTCAGAAACCGGCGGACGCAGCAGCGAGAGCGCGGCCAGGATCTCGATCGAAACCTCCCCCACCCCGATCCGCATCCCGGTTTTCGCGGTGACGACCTCGGCTTGCGGCAGGGCACCCCTCACCAGCGCCCATCCCGAGGCCGGTTCACGCACATCCGAGACCAATAGCTGCCGCACGCCGCCGAGCGCGCTCACCCCGGTGATGTGATCGGCGTGCAGATGGGTGAGCACCACCAGCGGTACCTCTTGGACGCCGAGTTGCTCTAGACAGGTCTTAAGCAGCCGCGGCTCCGGCCCGGCGTCCACCAGCACCGCCTTTCCGCCGCCAGCGTTGAGTACCGTCGCATCCCCCTGCCCGACGGAACAACTCACCACCTGCCACTGGGCCGGAGGCCAGCCGGGCGGGGCCACCACCCGAACCGTGAGCACGGCCAGTGCCAGCAGCAGCGGGGGTAACCACCGGATTCCATTCCCAGCGAGCAACAGCACCATCGCCGCGGCGAGCGCAGCGCTCAGAGCCGGGCCCAGTGCCCCGGATGGCCAGGGTATGGCCGCCTGCGGCAGGCCCGCACAAGTGTGAGCGATGGCGAGCAGCCCATTCGCGAACACGCCTGCCACTAGCGCAAATACACTTGCCAGCGGCATGGCTACTACCGCCAGGAACAACGCGATAAACCCGCACACTGTTGCGGGGGCCACCAGCGGGGCGGCCGCGAGATTGGCGAAGACTCCCACTACCGAGAGCTGACCCGAGATTGTGGTGATCAGCGGCTCGGTGGCTACCTGGGCCGCCAGCGGAACGGTAACCGCTTCGGCTAGCAAGAGCGTGAGCGGCCCGGCCCGCGTGTCCCCAGGATCAGCGCTCCCCTCCCCCGGTTCAGCACTCCTTCTCATCGCAAGCCCAAGCCACGTTCTAACTCTCCCGACCGCCCGCGTGGCCAACCCGGCCAGACCTTCAGCCCACGGCCCTGCCCACAGGATGATCCCCATGGTGGCGCTGACCGAGAGCGCAAAGCCCAGCGAGTGCGAGTGCACCGGCGAGACGACGAGCACTCCGACCACCGCCCAGCTCAGAAACCGCAGCCCTTGCGCCGGGCCGGATAGCCCGAGGGCCAGCAGCCCGACCGTACCCATGGCGGCAGCCCTGATCACGCTGGGTTCGCCCTTGCACAAGATCACGAATCCAACCACGGTGGCCGCCGACAGCAGCCGCAGCCACCACCCGCGCACACCAAGGCGCGAAGCGAGCGCCAGCACGAACCCCAGCAAGATGGTCAGGTTTGCCCCGGAAACCGCCACCAGGTGGGTCAAGCCGGTCGCCTTGAAATCGGACTCGATCTGCACGCTGAGGGCCGAGGTGTCGCCCACGACCAGCGCTGGAACCAGCGCCCGCGATCCGGCTTCCAGAACTAAGGCAGCCTGCCGCAGCCCCTCGTGGAGCTGCTCGACCACCGCGTCGATTTGCGGGGTGAAGCTCAGCGACGCCGGTGCCCGCGCGTTTCCTGAGATGAACCACGCCGCCAACCAAACGAGCCCGGCCACAAGCACCGGACGCCAGTCCTTGCCGCCCTCGCGCCTATCGAGCAGGTTGAACAAACACCAAAGTCTGCGGCCAATACCGGCGAGCGACCCGCCAAGAGCAGACAAACCACTCGCGTCAACAACTCCGGGCTGCGAGGCCGCCCTCACAACGTCACCAGCGGCGCTATCTCGGCATATTTCTTCTCTCCAATCCCTGACACCTGCAAAAGCTCCCTGACTTCGGTAAACCCGCCGTTTTCATCGCGATAGGCGATGATCTTTGCCGCTAGGGCCGGGCCAACGCCCGGCAAAGTCTCCAGCTGATCGGAAGTCGCCTGGTTCAAGGAGACGAGCACCGCCGCGTCCGAGCCAGCCGCGCCGGAACCCCCGACGCCTGCGCCTCCGGCCTGCCCGGCTCTGATCTCCCCTCGCGGCTCCTTCTTTGTGCCCACGATCACCTGGTCGCCGTCGTTGAGAACCGATGCGTAGTTCAGCTCTGCGGTGTCGGCGTCCTTCTTCAAGCCCCCGGCGGTCTTCAGCGCGTCCAACACCCTTGAGCCGACCGGCAGCGAGACCACCCCAGGGTTCTTCACCGCGCCCAGCACGTGCACGAGTATCCGCAGATCCTCATCCGAACTCGGAGCAGCCGCAGTTTCTCCTGCTTCCTGAGCCGAAGCGCTGGCACTTCCAGCAGAACTCATGCTGGCGGCCGGAACCTCGGCTGAACCGCCCAGCTCCGCCGAATGCACTTGCGAGGAGGCATAGAAGATCGACAAACAGACCCCGAGCAGCACGATGCCGAGCACGCTCAGGTGGTTCTTCAGCCAAAACAGGGCGTTAGACAACCGCCCGGCCCAACCGGAGTCGTCATCACTGAACTCCACGGCTGGGACTACGACAGGTTGCTCCCGGACAAGTTCGGGCTCTGGCTCCCAATCCGGATCCGAATCCGTTTCCGGCAATCCCCGCCTGGGCGAGGACGGCTCGGCACGGCGATTGGGAGCCGCCGCTAGCAGCGCCTGCAAGCGCTCGTTGACATCTTCTTCATGCTTCACGCCAGCGGTCTTGGCGGCAAGAAGACAGATTTGTCACTTATCCACAGGGAAATTCCAAGGAATTTCCAACACTTAAGCCGGAACGATAGACACCAGTTTCGGAGCCCTGACGATGGTCTTGGCCACCGACCGTCCGTCCAAGGCCCGCTGCACGCCCGCGTCTGCCAGGGCCAGCTCCTCAAGCTCGGCTTCGGAAATCGACGGCGAAACCGTGAGCTTGGCGCGCACCTTGCCGCCGACCTGCACCACGCAGGTAACCGACTCTGCGACCAGCAACTGAGGATCGGCAACCGGCCAGGTGCCCTCGGCAACCGACGGCTCGTGCCCGAGCAGCTCCCACATTTCTTCGGCCAGGTAGGGCGCGATCAGGGAGACCATGACGGCAACAGCCTCGGCCGCCTCGCGCACGGCCGGATCGGCTGCGCCCGGGCCCGAATCGATGGCCTTGCGGGCGGCGTTCACCAGCTCCATGATGCGCGCGACCACCACGTTGAAGCGCTGCGAATCCAAAGCCTCCGTCACCGCCGCAATAGTGCGGTGCGTGCTCTGGCGCAGGGCCTTGTCGCCGGTTGCGAAGTCAACCCCCTTGTCGGAGGCCACATCGTAGGCGATGCGGTAGGCGCGCTGCAGGAATTTCACTGTCGAGGCAGGCGAGACGTCCGCCCAGTCGATGTCGTCTTCCGGCGGGCCGGCGAAGACGATCGTGGTGCGGATAGCGTCCACACCGTAGGCGTCGATCTGCTGTCCAAGGTCGACGCCGTTGCCCAGCGATTTGCTCATCGCCTTGCCCTCGTTGATGACCTGGCCTTGGTTCATCAGCCGGGCGAAGGGCTCGGTGAAGTCGACCATCCCCAGGTCGTACAAGACCTTGGTGAAGAAGCGCGAGTACAGCAGGTGCAAGATCGCGTGCTCCACGCCGCCGACGTACTGGGCCACCGGCATCCACTTTTCTACGTCTTCGCGGTGGAAGGGCGCGTCGTCGGCGTGCGGCGAGCAGTAGCGCAGGTAGTACCAGGACGAATCCACGAAGGTATCCATGGTGTCGGCGTCGCGCTTGGCCGGGGCACCGCAGATCGGGCAGGTTGTGTTCACCCAGTCGGTGGCCGCAGCCAGCGGGGAGGAGCCCTTCTGACGCAGCTGCTCGCCGCGCAGATCGGGCAGACGAACCGGCAGCTGATCGTCGGGCACCGGAACTTCCCCGTGCTCGGGGCAGTGAATGATCGGGATCGGGCAACCCCAGAAACGCTGACGGGAGAGCAGCCAGTCACGCAGCCGGTACGTCGTCGCGGCCTTGCCCGTGCCATCGGCCTCAAGCTTGGCGTTCATCGCCGCAATGCCCGCAGCCTTGTCGGTGAGGCCCTCTAGCGCCGGGGAGTTCACGTAGGTTCCGTCCCCAGGAGTGGCGACGCCGGACTCGGCCGGGTCGGGAAGCCCGGTTTCCAGCACGGTGATGACGGGCAGGTCGAACTTGAGTGCAAAGTCGAGGTCGCGTTGGTCGTGCGCGGGGACGGCCATGATCGCGCCGGTGCCGTAATCGGAAAGCACGTAGTCAGCGGCGTAGATCGGCAGCTTCGCGCCGTTGATCGGGTTGGTTGCGTAGGAGCCCAGGAAGACGCCTGTCTTCTCGTGCTCGGTGGACTGGCGCTCGATCTCGGTGGCTTTCTTGACCTTCTCCAGGTAGTCCTCAAAGGCCTCGCGGTTCTCCTCGGTCACCAGCTTCGGGGCGATCTCGGCGTCGGGGGCGACCACGAAGAAGGTCGCGCCGTAGAGGGTGTCGGGCCGGGTGGTGAAAACGGTGAGGGGCTCGCCCAGGACGTCGACCTGGAAATCGACGTACGCGCCTTGGGATTTGCCGATCCAGTTGCGCTGCATCGCCAGCACTCGATCGGGCCACTTGCCCTCGATCTGGTCCATGTCTTCGAGGAGCCGCTCGGCATACTCGGTGATCTTGAAGTACCACTGGTTGAGCTTGCGCTTGGTGACGTCGGTGCCGCAGCGCTCGCACTTGCCGTCGATCACCTGCTCGTTGGCCAACACAGTCAGGTCTTTGGGGCACCAGTTGACGTAGGAATCCTTGCGGTAGGCCAGGCCGCGCTCGAAGAAGCGCAGGAACAGCCACTGCGTCCAGCGGTAGTACTCCTCGTCGGAAGTGTGGATGCGCCGCGACCAGTCGACGCTCAGGCCGTAGCGGCGGAACGACGCGGCCTGGGTTTCGATGTTCGCGTACGTCCACTCGGCGGGGTGGGCGTTGCGCTTAATGGCGGCGTTTTCGGCGGGCAGACCGAAGGAATCCCAGCCGATCGGGTGCATGACGTCGTAGCCCTTGAGCTTCCAATAGCGCGCAACGACGTCACCGATCGCGAAAGCCTCGGCGTGGCCCATGTGCAGGTCGCCGGAGGGATAGGCGAACATGTCGAGCACGTAGCGGCGTTCCTTGGAGCCGTCGTCGAGCGGCTTGAACGTCTCGTGTTCGGCCCAGTACTTCTGCCAGCGCTCCTGGGCGGCGTTTACGTCGTAGCTAGCATGCCTCGAATCGGCACCCACAATCTCTCCTTGCCTAGACACCAAGGCCCAATCTTATCCGCGCTTGCTGGCTTGGCGAAACGCGCCCAGCTCTCCCTCAGTTTGCGGGCCCGGCGGTTGAGTTGTACGCGAACCCAACCGCCGGGTGCCTTTACCTCAGACGACGTTCAACTTCAGCTTGGCCGACTTGCCTTTCACAGACTTGTTGCCCGGGTACTGCACTGAGATGGTGTATTTACCCTTGGCTAGCTTGGGCAGTTTCACGCTGGCATTGCCCGACTTGCCGATTTTGACCGTAAGCGTCTTTACCCGCTTGCCGTTCTTATCAAGGATGCGGATTTTCACCGAGGCCTTGACGTTCTTGGCGGCCGCCACCCTGAGCGTCAGCTTTGCTCGCTGCTTGGCTTTCACGGACTTGGCGAGCTTGAGCTTGAGCGTCGGCTTGGCTTTGGTCTTCGGCTGCGGCGAGTTTTCTTCTGCCGGCTGGACAGTGGGCGCTGAGCTGGGGATTGCGTTCCCATTGTTCTGTGACGGCACACTCGGGTTCGCGCCTGAGTGGCTTGAGTTCCCGCTGTTAGGTTGCCCGCCCCCGCTTTGGCTGCCGCCGCTGGGCTTGTCCCCTGGATTGGGATTGTCGCCGCCGTCGGGCTTATCACCCTGGCCGGGATTATCCCCGCCGCCAGGATTCTCAGTACCCGGGGCTTTCAGAGCGATGTTGTAGATCACCGGCTCGCGGTCACCGTTTTGCACCACGACCCGCAGCGTGCGCGAAAGCGGCGCTTTGGAAAACGTTCGGGAAGCCCCCTTGACCCCGCCGATATAGACATTTTCTGGGGCACCCTCGACTTGGACGTCGAGCTGAGCATCCAAATCGACCGTAACCTCAGCATTCGCATCGAGGGTGAGAGCTTTGCCGTTGACCTTGATCGCCGTGGGTGCGCTCGACCTGCCGACCTGCGCCGCGGCTTCCGGTGCTGCCTGGATGGCGCTGACCTCGGTGGACTTTTCGCCGATCGCGCCCGCATAGATGTGTGAGGCCGTCGAGACCTTTATGTAGTGGATTTCGTCCAACGCCACGGGTTTGCCCCGCTCGTCGACGGCCCAGTCCAGATCGAAGCCGTCACCATAGCCGCCGCTTTTCATCAGGGTATCGACGTTCCGGTACGGGTTGCCCGGTTCGGTACTGGTTGGACCTGTTGGGGTGTGGACGTCGGCGTAACCCCAGTCGGGGAAAGCCGCCGATGCGGAGGTGTTGGGTTTAGCGAGATCACCGACAAGAAATGGCCCGCTGAAGGTGAGTGAGTTGACGTCGCTAGGCCATTGGAAGAGCGGATAGTTCTCTGGCAGCGGGAAGCGGTAGCTCGTACCGGGATCGTCCGATTTGCCCTGGTTATCGGCCCAATCGGAGTTCCCATCCGCGTCCTTCGTGTAGGTGACCTGGTAATCGCGAATGGTGTGATCCTCGAAATAGTCTGAGCCAGCCAGCAGGTAGAACTGTTTGCCGTCCTCGGAGACGTACACGTTGCCGGGTTCCGAAAACGCCGAACCCAATGAATTGCCGTACACGGTAAAGTCGACGCCAAACTTGTGCTTGGGATCGTTCTTGATTCCATCTGCGTAATAGGCGGTCACATATCCGCCGAAGTTACCCAAAGAGATCACCTGCCCCTCCAGCATCCGGTTCGGATTCATGCCGTACGGAGTCTTATTGGAGTACTGGCTAGCGGGAACGATGTAGTCGACGACCGCATCGGGCAGCCCGTCCGTGCTCTGTTTGGTGTAGGAGGTTTGCCCGAGGGCGGTGCCGCCCCGGGCGGGGTTGGCTTGGCCGATTCCGGGATCGGCCATGACTGTTGGTGCCATGTTGAGGGTTAGTGCTGCGGATAGTAGGACGGTTATCGCTTTGAGAGCCGAAATCCCGCCAGCTCTTGCGTGTGGAACCATTGTTCCCTTTCTTGTTCAAGGAGGCGGGGAACGACGGGGGACAACCGAGCCGACTCCATCCGCACTCCGCGACGGATATAGAGTCCGAAACAGTCCGAAAGATCTGGCTTGGGATCTCTCCGTCACAGTCGCGGGTCGGCACCGGTTTCGCACCGGTTTCCTCCGAACAGCTTCGGGAGCCATCACCCTAGCCACTGGGCCAAGATGTCGCAACCGCGAGGTTGGCGACCGTCGGGTAACGCCCAAGCCTCCGATGAGGACAGCTTCAACATGGCTGCCGTATATACCTCCAGAAACACCCCGAGACGCCCGCACTGTAGCCCCTTTTCCGTACCCCTATCACCCTTTAGACGCATCAAGGCTTGACTCATATTTTCCGGGTAGATAAATTCACTTATACAGACGGTTACCTATAAGAGGACATAACAATGGCTAAACATAAGCTCCGACAGGTATTGACATCTGCAATCGTTGCACTCGGTATCGCTCTGTTCCTACCTCAGGCATCAGCAAATTCCACAACGGCTACCTCTGAGCCCGATCAAACAATGATAAATCGCGCATTTTTAGGATCTCTAAGCCCCGACGAACAGCAATATCTCATCGAGAACTACCCAGATCTCGCGGCACATCTCCCCGGAAAATATGTCGTGACTGAGGAAATTGTCCCGCTTCCCAGCTCACGCGCTGCCGGAAAGTGCAAGACCCATCGAGGCAAAGGCGAGCTGAAATCACTCCTTGGCTTTACCATCTTCAAGTTTTCGCATGCCGCAAAGGTGTGCACCAACGGCTCTAAGGTGACAAGTCACTCTAAACCGACTTACGAGATTACCGACCCAGACATACTGATCGAAAGTTGGAAAGTAGTGGATCGTAGTGTATCTGGAGTAGGAACTGGCTCTTCAAGATCGCGAATTCAGGTTCAGGTCAAACATTGCGTCGTGAAGTATGGGTGCTACGCCACTTACTATCCGACTGGTGTAATTTCTGTAACCAAGACGGGCCGTGAAAAAGTTACGACGACAGTCTAGATTCCGAGGAACAGAGCCGTGAAGATACTGACCACAGTACTCGTGATAATCGCCTGGTTTGTAGTTCCAATACTGGCCGCAAGTCTGGTGAGCTGTTGGGTTGGAATCGGATCCGTCGAGGTTGCCCTCCTCTATCTGTTTTGGACGGCAATCATCTGGTTGGCTCTGCGCTCACGAAGAAGGCAGGAAAGCTGATCGTAACCCCAAGACTCACGCCCAGTACCTGATACCTGCCGAACCGATAAGCTTCGAGTTCAGCTTGCAGGGGATTTAGTGCCGAACCGCCCTATAGCGGCAACGGGTGAGCCACATCAACCAGCAGCCAAATAGTCGCTCCTCCTCGTTTCGCACACACGGCTTCGCTTAGGCTTCCCATGCTTGCGCGAATCTGGAAAGTCGTAAAGAGTTGGCATGTGGCGAAGAGCAAGAGCGAGAATCTGTCCAGTCGGCTGAACTGGCTGCGGGCCGGGGTACTCGGGGCGAATGACGGCATCATCTCGACGGCCGGCATCGTGTTCGGCGTCGCCGGCGCCACAGCCAATTCCTTCGTGATTATGGTCTCGGGGCTGGCTTCGCTGGTTGCCGGGGCGCTGTCGATGGCCGGCGGCGAGTACGTCTCCGTCAGTTCCCAGCGAGACACCGAGCTTTCCGCCTCGAAGCAAAAGCGCGAGGAATTCCAACGGGATCCGAAGGCCAGGCGCAAGGCGCTCGTGCAAAGCTACATCAGCAAGGGTATTCCTCCTAAGATCGCCGAAGAGGTTGTGCAGCACTACTCGGATGCGGCCGTCGAAGAACACGATCTGGAGAGCTTGGGCATCGACGTCGAGCGGCCCGTCTCGCCCTGGACTGCGGCTTTCGCCTCGCTCATCTCCTTTACCTGCGGTTCGATCATCCCGCTGCTTGTCATGACCCTAACGCCTGTCGCCTACCGGCTTACGGCGACCGTCGCGGCGGTGGTGGTCGCGCTGTTCATCACCGGCTATCTGTCCTCACGCTTCGCAAAAGTTCCCTGGGTCAAGCCCGTCATACGCAACGTGCTGGTGGGCTTCTTGACCATGAACGTGACCTATCTGGTCGGCTCCATGGTGCAGGGGCTGGCTTAGGCTGCCCCGGGACGTAAGAAACACTGTGGCTGCCCGCACTTGCGGGCATAGGGGTGGCGTGGGCGGGACAAATGTGACTGACCTTTCTTGTCACAGAGATTTCCCCATCTCGTCATCCCGCGCGCAGTCGCGGGATCTATCCCCACAGCTGGACAAGATGCTGCAACTACGCGCAGCATGACGATGTGAGGTGCAGGCAAGCGTTACCCCTTCTCACGCGGCTTCCAGCCGATCGTCGGAGTGCAGCAAGCTAACCAGCTCCTCGACCAGGGTTTCTTTCAGCTCTTCCCATTGCGACGGAGGCACGGCCAGATCGCCGATCTCGTAGAGCAAACCGGCTGCCGCGCTGCCCATCTCGGTGAGCTTTTCGGCGCAGATCAGCTGCAGCACGCCATCGCCCGCCACCCATGCTGCCAGACCGGTCAGCGCCAAGGGTTCAGCCAACCCAGGCTCGGCGCGAACCGCCCGGATTAGTGCCTCAAGCGCCTCGCTGGATTCACGATCCAGAGAGTCCGCC
>JAISTE010000030.1 GCA_031272825.1 Propionibacteriaceae bacterium
ATTGCTAGGGCCGTTCCCGGTCGTTGGAGACCCGCAGACGTACGTCGCCAACGAGCTGGGAGCGGGCGTGTGCTCTGACCCGGCCGTCGTCGAAAAGTACAACGCCGATCCGTTGGTTGAGAAGCAGATTTCAGTGGGCTTGATGCAGTCCTTCGAGGGCGGCATCAACTACCTGAAGCAGAACGCGGCGCAGTTCACAGCCCCGGCCTTGATTCTGCACGGGCTGCAAGACGGCCTGGTTTCGCCGCTAGATTCAATGCAGATGCTGCAAGAGATCGGTTCGGTGGATCGCTCGCTGCGTATCTACTCGGGAATGATGCACGAGATATTCAACGAGTTCGACAAGGACCTGGTTATCGCCGACGTCCTCAACTGGTTGAACGCGCGCGTGAAGTAACACCCTACAGCGGGTAGGATATTACCTAACTGGGAACGGAAGTGACATGAATATCGACTTGAGCGATAAGGCTCAGGGCTTCGATGGGCCGACGCTCGTGTTTGGGGGAGTGTTTGCCGTAGCCAACCGGCTGCAGCGGCTCTTGGACGCCCATTTGCCCGAGCTGACCTCCCGGCAGTGGTGGGCCTTGGTCATGTTGAGCCTGTTCGACGAGCCGCCGACGCTCACGCAGCTGTCGGCGGCCATGGACACCTCCCACCAATCCCTGAAGACCGTGCTCAACCACCTTGAAAAGCTCGGATTTGTGCAGATCGTGCCCGATCAAAAGGACACCCGCGCGCTGCGCATTATTGCCACCGAGAAGGTGGCGCGCTGGTCTGAGGGTGCCGCCGAGGCGCAGAGCGAGTTCATGGCGGCGATGTTCGCCGGCATCAGCGAGGAGGAATCCCTCAAGATCGGGCAGGCGCTGGTAAAGCTCCACGAGAACCTGGGGGAGATGGAATCGAACAGGCGCTAGCTATCTGCCTTCGCCGCCCGCTCAGCCACCGGGTTGAGCCTGACCGCCTCCACCAGCTCGCCGGGCAGGTCGTCGAGGTAGAGGGAGGTCGTCGAGATATTGGCGTGCCCAAGCAAGTCCTTGACGACCTTCACCGACCAACCCGAGGAAAGCATGATCGTGGCGGCCGTATGCCGCAGGGCGTGGGGAGTTAGGCGCCTGGCGTTATCGGGGTCGGTTTGCAGCACACGCTTGTAGGCGCGGTCGATGACGCGCTCGACGTCGATCGGGTTCAACCGGTTTCCCCTGACCGAGACGAACAGCGCCCGCTCCTCGCTCTTGGCCTCACGCACAATCTGGGCGCGCACCGGCAGGTATTCGTCGACGAGGGAGAGCAGCCAGGGGGAGAGCGGTACCCGGCGTTGGCCGCGCTTGCCGTTGACCGTCCACCAGGCCTGGAGGTTGCCATCGGTGTCCACATCCCTAGCGATCGAATCAACGTTTGCGCTTGTCATCTCGGAAATGCGGGGGCCCAAGACCTCCAGGAGCGCGATCATGAGACGGTCGCGGCGGTAGTTGGTGTTGAAATTTTCGGCGTCGGGGGAGGGGCTCCCAGCCCCGTGTTCGAGCAAGGCGAGCGCTTGAGCACCGGTGAGCGCCCGGCGGTTGTCGGCCAGGCCTTCCTTCTTCTTATCAACGGCCCGCACCTTCATCGTCACCCAGCGCATCGGCGACATGGCGGCCCAGCCCTGCTCGACCGAGTAGGAGAAGAACGCCGAGACGGACTTGTAGAACCGCTCCCTGGAGGCCATGGAGCGGGGTTTTGCGGGGGCGTCGCGGCGGGTAAACCTGCGGTCGGGGAGCTTTGCGAAGGCGATGAGAGCATCGTCGACGTCGCGGCCCGTGACATCGTCCACGATGCGTTCGCCGCCGATCAGAGTTACCAGATCGGCCATGTCGTCGCGGCTCATGCGCGCAGTGCGGGCCGAAAGTAGCCCGGCGTCCGCACGGCGCTCCAGGTCGGCGACGTAGCGCTCGGCAGCCTCGGCGAGGGTGATCGCGCGCATTGAGGGAGCGGAAACCATGTGTTCCTCAGCAATCTCTAGAATGTTGTATAACTACAGTAGCACAACATTCAAGTTTGGTTCTGCTCCCAGTCCGCGCGCGATCAACGCACCTCGACCTGCTGGAGACCGATAGGGAGTCCGGCGGCCTTGAGCTGGGCGTCGAGATCGAAGATTGTCGGCAAGACGACCATACCTTCGTCAGGCGCACCATCTGCGGCGAACAGCTCGGACATGGCCTTTTGCCAACGCGCATTCACCTCGGTGGCCGCCATGCGCGCCTGGGCTGCGTCATACGAATCCGAATCAAAGACGCCGACCAGCAAGCCATCGTCAGATAGATGCAGCGTGTACTCGCCCCATCCGGTATCGCGCAGAGCCTCCAGCATCTCGGGCCACACATGGGCGTGGGCTTCCTTGTAGATCTCAATCTGGGTCGGATCTACCTGCGAGGTGAAGACGATTCTCATGCTGTGGCCTCCACATCCATTCCGGTGCCGCAGCGCTCGGCCTCAATTTCACTGAGGGACTTTGATTGGATGTCCGGCGCCCGGTAGCCGGCAAGTGGTTTGCGCATTGAGCCTCCTCGCACAATGGTTGAAACGTTACAACACTGTTGCGGGATTATTTTGCATATTCACCTCGCTAGTTGTCAAGCAGTGTGTCTGGCAAGCGGTTTTAGCCCGTAAAGCCGTTTGTGTCATGTTGCGCGATCCTCCCCCGCTCCCTAACTCCCAAACATCTCAAATATGAGATAGACTCGGCGCATGGCAGAACTTAACCAGGCGAATATTGGGGCGATGATTCGAGATGCCCGCAAGCAGCGAGGGCTAACGCAGGCCGAGCTGGCCAAGCGGCTGGAGACCTCGCAGAGCGCTATCGGGCGGATCGAGTCGGGCAACCAGAACCTGTCCATCGAGATGATCAACCGCATCGCGAGCGTGCTCGAATCGACCTTGATTTCTGCCGGGGCCGGCGGGCCGACCCATTTCCGCATCCAAGGCCCGACCGAGCTCAGCGGCGAGATTTCCGTGCGCTCTTCGAAGAATGCTGCGGTCGCGCTGCTGTGCGCATCCTTGCTCAATCACGGGAAGACGACGCTGAAGAACGTTGCCCGCATCGAAGAGGTGAAGCGCCTGGTCGAGGTGCTGACCTCCATCGGGGTGCAGTGCACCTGGGCGAAGGATCAAACCGAGCTAACCCTTGTGCGTCCGGCCAAGCTCAACCTCAACACCATGGACATCGAGGCGGCTAAGCGCACCCGCTCGATCATCATGTTCTTGGGGCCGCTGCTCCACTCCGAGGACGCCTTCGATCTTCCTTTCTCGGGCGGCTGCGATCTGGGAACGCGCACCGTCGCCCCGCACCTGCAGGCGCTCAAACACTTCGGCCTGGACGTCGACACCGCGCACGGCTACTACTCGGCGCGCGTTTCACACGAGGCTCCCCACAAGCACTCCTTCACGCTGATCGAGCGCGGCGACACCGTCACCGAGAACGCGCTGATGGCCGCGGCCACCTGCCCCGAGGAGACGGTGATCCGCAACGCCTCGGCCAACTACATGGTTCAAGACCTGTGCTTCTTCTTGACCGACCTCGGCGTGCAGATCGACGGCATCGGCACCACCACCTTGCGCGTGCGCGGCACCGAACGTATCGAGGAAGACATCACCTTCTCCCCCTCCGAAGATCCGATCGAGGCGATGAGCCTGATTACCGCTGCTATCGTCACCGGCTCGGAGCTCACGATAACCCGCTCCCCCATCGAGTTCCTCGACTTCGAGCTGGCAGTCTTGGGCGAGATGGGGCAGCGCTACGAGCTCAGCGACGAATACTTCTCCGACAACGGACGCACCCGGCTGACAGACATCACCATCCACCCGTCGAAGCTGCACGCCCCGGCGGACAAAATTCACCCGCTGCCCTTCCCCGGGCTCAACATCGACAACCTGCCGTTCTTCTCGGTGATCGCCGCCTGCGCCACCGGCTCCACCCTCATCCACGACTGGGTCTACGAGAACCGGGCCATCCACCTGCTCGACCTGGGCAAGCTCGGAGCGCGGGTTCAGCTGCTCGACCCGCACCGGCTCGTCGTTCAAGGCCCGACGCACTGGCACGGCCGCGAGCTGATCTGCCCGCCCGCGCTGCGCCCGGCCGTGTGCCTAATGTTGGCGGCACTGGCCGCCGACGGAACGACGGATCTGCGTGATGTCTACGTGATTAACCGCGGGTACGAAGACCTGCCGAACCGGCTCAACGCACTGGGAGCGAACATTCAGGTTTTCCACGATCCGGCGTAAGTTGTTTGGTGAGGACATCACGGATTGAGATCCTATTCGTCGCTGCGCTCCTTAAGACCGGGGCGCGGACTTCGCCCGGCTGCGGTCTATTCGTCGCTGCGCTCCTTGAGACCGGGGCGCGGGCTTCGCCCGGCTGCGGTCTATTCGTCGCTGCGCTCCTTGAGACCGGGGCGCGGGCTTCGCCCGGCTGCGGTCTGCGACTTCGCGCAGGATGACGAGGGGAGCCGCGCGGGACGTTGGGAAGCTTCGCGCTCGACGACCGAACACTAAGGCAGTTCGGTCAGATCCTTCAAAATGTGCGTGGGACGTTCGGCCTCGGGCAGTTCATCTACCTCGGATAGCTTGGAATCGCCCGTCAGCACCAGCGCGGTGTCGATTCCAGCTTTCACCCCCATGGCGATGTCCGTCATCAAACGGTCGCCGACCATGAGCACCTCGGAGGGATCCAGATCGAGCCCGTACAAGGCCGCCTCGACCATGATCGCCGAGGGTTTGCCGAAGTTGACCTGGCATTTCACCCCGGTGCAGGCCTCGATGGCGGCGACGATCGCGGCGCAGTCCGGCTCTCCCCTGCCGCCCGGGAACGGGCAGTACTTGTCGGGGTTGGTCTGGACCAAGATGGCGCGCTTGTAGCGCCACAGGGCGTCGAAGGCGATCTGAAGCTTGCGGTAGTCGAACGTGCGGTCATAGGAGGCGATGACGATGTCGATGCGCTCGGGGTCATCGCTGATCTCGAACCCGGCGGCCTCCAGGGCGCGGATAAGCGGCGGCTCGGCGATCGGGAAGAGAACCGCTGACGGATGGTTATGTTTTAGCCAGTTCACCGTTGTGACGACGGTGTTGGTGATGTCTTGGAGTTCGGCGTCGATCCCGATCTTGGCCAGCTTCGCCACGTATTCCTCGGGATCTTTGGTCGGGTTGTTCGAGACGAACCGGATCGCCGCCCCTGCCTCGCGGATGGCCGCTATCGCCTCTACCGCACCGGGTAACGGTTTGTCGCCTAAATAGATCGTTCCGTCTTGGTCGAAAATGTACGCCTTGTACCTCAAGCCCAGTAGCTCCCCTCGAAAACTTCGTCCACAAGCGAGTCGAACCAACCCGCCTCGCGCGCCAAATCCAGCACGGTATAGCGGCTACGGTAGTACATCGCCTTCGGAAACGTCGCCTTGACGTCCAGCGCGCTCAACCCGATATCTTCCGGTTTTGTCGGCGCTCCGGCCAGCCCAAGCCGCTCTTGAAGCTCGGCAAAGGGCAGCAATTGTGCCCGCAGCCGCTTGGCCAGCGCAGGCCAGTTTCCGGCCACCGATCCCAGCCGAGCGCGCAGCCCCTCGGCGCCCACGTACTTCTCGGCGGTTTCCTTCACTCCCTTCTCGGCTAGCGGCCCGTCCATCTTCGAGCGAATATCGGCCTCCAGCTCTTCCCAGCTAGGCCAGGCTCTAACCGCCGCCTCGATGTCCAGCGCGGAGAAATCGCGTTCCAGGAAGCGCTCGTAGAAGGCCGTCATGGCCAGCGTTCCAATCGCCACCTTGAAGCCGTGGGAGAGCGGCGGCTCCAGGTCGGCCCCGAGATGGTCTAGCTCCCACAGGTGGGAGAAGTAGTGCTCGGCGCCCGAGGCCGGGCGCGTGCCCTCGTAGACCTGCATGGACAAGCCCGAGAGCAGCAGGCCGTTGACCAGCCCCTCGTAGGCGTCCGGATCACCGGCAGCCAAGGCTGCGGGTTGCGACAGGGCCTCCTGTACCCCGCTTTGCACCAGCTCCCAGGCCAGCGGATCTATCGGTTCGACGCCCACAGCGTCGGCCAATATCCAGTCAGCACCTCCGGGAAGCTTGGCCGAGAGATCGCCGAATCCCGAGGCCGTCATCGAGCGCGGGGCGGCGGCGGCCACGTCGTAGTCGAATACGACGACGGCAGGGGCCGGGCAAGGCAGCGTCACCTTTACCCCGCCGACGCCCATGGGCGCCCCGAACCCGGAGTAACCATCCATCGAGGCGGCGGTACCTACGACGCCGTAGGGCTGGCCCAGTTCACCCGAGGCCAGTTTCACAAGGTCATTGATCGTTCCCGACCCGACCGCGACACCCGTAGCCCCGGTTTTAGCTAGCCGAGCCTTGATCTCCTCGCAGTGGTCGTAGGAGGCATACAGCGCCGGGTAGCCCGGATAGATCATGGGTTCGGCGACCTGCCCGTACTCTTGCAATGAGCGGCAGACCGCAGCTCCGGCGGCCTTCCAAGTGTGCTCGTCGGCCACGACCAAGAAGGGCTTATCGACGCCCAATACCTCGCTCAGGCTCTTCCCTGCGCTGGCGGCTACACCCCGGCCCACGTTGATGACCTTGGTTTGCGAGCCTTTAGCCAACCCGCGTGCGAACAAGTCCTCGTTCATTTCCCCTCCTCGGAAGAATCCTCAATGCTGAAATCTACGCCCGGGCGCATGTCCGGAACCGGGCCGTCCACGCGGATGTGAATGGTACCGTCGAGCTGCGGGCTGTCGGCACCGTCGAAGTTGAGGGTGACATGGCCGAGCTCGGATAGATTGCGCGAGGCCACCTCG
The DNA here is from genome assembly GCA_031272825.1 of Propionibacteriaceae bacterium. Lineage (GTDB taxonomy): Bacteria > Actinomycetota > Actinomycetes > Propionibacteriales > Propionibacteriaceae > Propionicimonas. The sequence continues at coordinate 6,809 of JAISTE010000030.1, forward strand.
CCGACGGCCGTGATCGGGTAAGCGCGCTCCCCCACCCTGAGCAGCTGCCCGGGCCGCACCTGAGCGGCCAGCTTGGCCGGAGCCAAGATGAAGCAGTACTGGGCGAGCGTGTCCGGCGCCCCCGAGCCGAAGGTGATAGCCATGCCCCCCGCGAGGAAGGTGTCGGCCTCGGCCCCTTGCGAAATTATCCGAGTTTTGTATATCTCAGCCATGATCCCTCTCCTATTGATTCGCCTATTGATTCTTTACTGATAAAGCCCGATAGAGGCCAGCCAGGCGACTGCCACGCGCGGCACGCCGTTGAGGAAGCGCGAGTAGAGCACCGCCGGTACCCCGACCTCGACCGTCTCCGGCTCAGCCTCTTCCAGGCCCAACCCTACTGGGATGAAGTCGCAGGCGTTCTGGGTGTTGATCGCGAACAGCGCCGGGAGCGCCAGGTTTGGCGGGACGTTTCCCTTGCCAATCTCAGCACCAATCAGCGTTCCGATGATCTGCCCGATGACGGCACCAGGGCCGAGCAGCGGCGAGAGGAACGGCAGCGAGCAGATGAAGCCCAAGCCAAGCAGACCCCAGCCGGTTCCGGCCAGCGGCGTTAGCAGGTTGGAGAACCAGGTTCCAAAGCCCGAGGCGTTGATGATGCCGATGAGCATGGCGACGAAGGCCATGAACGGGATGATCGAGTTGATCATGGCCTGCACGCCGTCGCGCCCGGCCTGGAAGAAGATGGAGATAACCCGGCCAGCACCCAGGCCGATCTTGGTAAGGATCGACTTGTTCTTCTTCTCGGCCAGCGTCTGGGAGATCTTCTTATCCGTCGACCACTTGGGTGCTTCGGCTTCGGCTTCACCCGCTTCGACGGCCTGCACCTCTTCGCTCAAGCTCCCGGCTACCCCTTCGGCAGGAGTGACCTGCGCGGGGCCGACCGCCGAGGCGTAGATGTCCTCCGTGATGAACTGGGCCATCGGGCCGGTCTTGCCGGTGGGCAGGATGTTGATCGTCGGGATGCGCTTCTTCGGGTAGATGCCGCAGCGCAGGGTTCCCCCGCAATCGATGACGGCCAGCGCGATCTGGTCGTCGGGGATGTTCGTGCCAAAGCCGTTCACCGATTCCATGCCGGTGAGCTGCTCCAAGGTTTCGACGACCTCGGGCTTTACCCCGCCTCCGACAACGTACAAGATCTTGTTGCGGGTTTCGGTCGGGGTGATGAACAGGGGCCCGCCGAATCCGCCCTTGCCAGCTTCGATTCTCACTGATTTGTACATCTCAAGCCGCCTTTACTTCTTTGGACAGGGTGACACCCTGCTGCTTGGATACCAGCTTCACCATCAGGTCGGTCGACCAAGCGCCAAGGAAATTCATGATCACGCCGACGAGCAGGTAGCGAACCGCGAGGTCGCCCGTGGGCAGTTTCAGCTCGGTAATCCCGTTGGCAATGCCCAGCCAGATGAACAGCTCGCCCGGGTTGATGTGCGGGAACAGGCCGTTCGAGGTGTGGCAGAACTGGGCGTTGGCCGCATAGTATCCGGGCTTGTAGTACTCGGGCAGGAAGCGCCCGAGGGTGAAGGACATCGGGTTGGCCAGCATGAAGGTTGCGATGAACGGAAGTAGCAGGTAGCGGCTGACCGGGTTGTTTCCGGCTTTGGCGGCGACCCGGTTTACGCGTTCTTCGCCGATGATGCGGATCAGCGAGTTCATCGCGATCAAGAGGAGCAAGACGGTGGGCACAATGCCCGTCATCCAGCTCAAGAAGGTCTCGGCCCCGGCTTGGAAGAGGCCGATGAACCATTGGGC
>JAISTE010000093.1 GCA_031272825.1 Propionibacteriaceae bacterium
CCGCGGAGGGTGATTACACCTACTACTCCCTAGCGCAGGGCCACTATTCAGAAGCTGAAGGCGGGTTCATCGTCGAGCGGTTCGTATTTAAACTAAACTCCCGTGCCGAAGTCGCTGAAAGGTACATGCTGGCATCTTCTGGCTATCCATCGACCAGGCCGCTGGTAGTTGCGGATGGTGAGGTTTATCAGCTTCAGATCGACGGGGCAGACACGAATGTGATTCGCCTTGCTGGGCAGCCGTAGAGATTCCACTCCGCAAGAGCCAAGATGCATTGGGCTGAGTAACTCGGGACGCACTCAGTCCGCCACGACCCCCAAGTGTCCTCGCTGCGTACGCAGCACCGGCTGTTTCGTCGATACTCTTCCGGCCCGACGGACGGCGTCGGCTAGCGCGAGAAGCTCATCTTGGGCAAACACCGGACGCTGTGGGCCCGAGACCCGGCGCAGCGACCAGCCCACGGGCGTCTTGAACGAATCGGCGTGGGTCGAGCACAGGTCGTAGCTGCCAGGCTCGTGTGCGGCCTCCAGTGGGCCGAGAACCGCCGTCTTCTCGGAGTACTGCATGGTTAGCGTAGTCACAGCCGCTTTCTGGCAGGACGGCTTGGAGCAGCGGCGGTGGATCACAGGCCAACCTTAGCCGGTGGGCGGGCAAAACCGTCGGAGGCTAAGCCTCCCGGAGCCCCGCGAACATGTCATCCTCCGGGATCGACGTCGGCACGTGCGAAACCTCCAGGTGCCAGTCCTCCCACGGCCAGACCTTCATCTCTTCCTCCAAAGGCAGGGAGAACCAGAACTTGTCGTCGGGGGAGACCTGGGTGGCGTGGGCGAGCAGCGCTTGGCGTCGAACCCCGAAGTACTCGGCACAAGGAATCTTGGTCGTGATGGTGTACTCGGGCTCCTCGTGCGCATACGTCCGACGCCCGGCGAAGCGCGGCTCCTGGCCGTCGGCGATCAGGGCCTCGTCGAACGCCGCCCACTTGAACTCGTTCAGCGTGCGGTCGTAGTAGAGCTTGGGAATCTGCCAAGCCTCGCCGTGCTCGGGCCACAGCTCCTTATCGGCCGCCTGCCGGAACGCGGCCACCGCCACGCGGTGTGCCTGGATGTGGTCGGGGTGGGGATATCCGCCGTCCGGGGTGTAGGCCGTCAGCACGTGCGGGCGGAACTCGCGGATGATCTTCACCAGACGCCCGGCGGCAACCTCCGGATCTTGGGCCGCGAACGAATCGGCGGGCGGCATGTAGTTCTCGTCGGCGGGGAACCCGGAATCGTGGTAGCCCAGCCAGCGCTGGTGAATGCCGAGGATCCTGGCGGCCTCGGCCATCTCGTGCTGGCGAAGCTGCGGCAGGTTGGCCCAGTTCTCCGGGGTGTCGAGGGCCTTGTTGAGGATGTCTCCGGCCTCTCCGCCCGTACAGGTCACGACCATCACCTCGACGCCCTGGGCCACGTAATACGCGGTAGTGGCAGAGCCCTTGGAGGACTCGTCGTCGGGATGGGCATGGACTTGCATGAGCCGTAACTGAGACATAGTGGCTATCTTACGTGTGCCCGCGCTGTCCGAGGTGGCAGGTTCGGACGTTGGTAGGGGCCTACCGCCGCACGGCTGCCACCCGCTGCCTCCTGAGCTCGTCCAGTTCTTCGCTGGGAAGCTCGTCCAGCTCGACGCCCAACGCCAGTTCCAGCAGATAATCAGCCAGCTGGGGGTTGCGAACCAGCACCGGCCCATGCGGATAGGTGCCGATGATCTTGGGATTGGTGCGCGAGATCGCGCCCTCGGTGCCGTCGGCTCGATTGCCGATTCCCACCTCCACTTGGGCAAACGCTTTGGCCCCCTTGCCCAGCTCGGTGAAGCCGCCGTGGTTCTCGAAGCCGGTGATCAGGTAGTCGCCAGTCGGCGAATCCCAGTGGGTGAGGATTTCGCCGACAGCACGCTCTGGGCCGCGCCGGGTGTCGACGTCGAGCAGGCCAAGGCCGTCGATCACCTGATCGTCGTCACCGACGGTGAAGGTGTTGCCGACGATCTGGTAGCCCGCGCACACGGCGAACAGCACCGCTCCCGAATCGACGGCGCGGAAGATGTTGCCGTCCTCCTTGAGCATCCGAACCGCCGAAATCTGGGCCGCGTCCTCGCCGCCGCCCAGCAGATAGACGAGCCCGTCGGCGGGTACCTCGTCGCCCGGTTCGACCTCGACGATCTCGGCGTCGAATCCGCGGGCGGCCAGCCGCGAGCGCAGCACCATGGCGTTGCCGCGGTCGCCGTACAGGCCGAGCAAGGATTGATAGCAAACGACGATCTTGTTCATAGCAGGCCTCCGGACTTTACCAATGGAGTTCATCGCAAGCCCCCTAGCTTGAGCAGCTTTTGGAAGGGAGTGTAGGTGGCGATGACGTCGATTATCTGGCCCTCGCAGGGGCGCGGCGCCGGAACGTTCTCCCACGTCGGCTTGGCCCGCGAGCACCAATCGACGGCCGTGAGCAAGTCCGGAATTATCTCGTGCTCCACCCCGGCGTAGGAAAGCCGTACCGCCAAATCCTGGGCCCGCGGACCCGTGCAGATCACGTGGCGGCCGGCCAAGCGCTCGTAGGGCACGTCCCACAGCCAGCTCACGTCCTTGCCGTCGGCCGCGACCGAATCGATGGCCAGCACCACCGGCTCCGACTGCGCGATGGGCAGGGCCTCAGCCCAACCCGCGGGGTTCTTGGCCAGGATCAGCCGGGCTTGCGAAGAGCCGATCTTGGCGGTTGCGAAGCGGCCCGCCGGGGCCGTGACCTTGCGCATTCCGCGGATAGCCACCGGCACGTCGACGCCGTAGGTTGCCGCCGCCGCCAGCGCACAGGCCGCGTTGGACAAGTTGAAATAGCCCGGAACTTGGAGCTTCGGATCGACCAGCTGCCCGTCGGGCAGGCGGATCTCGTTTCCGACTACGCCGTATTCGGTTTCGGGCTTGTGCAAGCCGCAGTTGGGGCAGCGCCACGCGGTGCTTCCAGCCGTCGCTGGGGTTGTGTTGGGCTGTACCGGTTCCGCCGCCCCGGATCGGAGTCCGGGGACGGCTTGGGTATCCGTAACCAGCATCGCCCCGCAGTTCGGGCAAAGCGCGGAATCCTCATTCCACTTCGTCGCCGTGTCCACCCACACCGTCGAGTGCGCGAGCTCGGCGGCCCAAACCACCAGCGGATCGGCGGCGTTACCCACCACGACCGGGCCCTCAGCGCCCGCCTGCTCCAGGGCCGTCCTCCAGGATTTGGCAAGGGACTTTATCTCGTGGTGGCGGTCGAGCTGGTCGCGCGAAAAATTTAGGAATACCAGCACGGCGGGTTTGCCGAACTTGATCATGTCGGAGACCACGCGTTCGTCCGTCTCCAACACGGCGACGGGGGCGCTCAAGTCCTTGCACAGGGCCGAAGCGATGCCGTAGTGCAGGTTGGCGCCGTCGGTATTGGTGACGACCTCCTTGTCGCCGCGATCTTCGCGCACGGCGGCAGCCAGCAGGTGGGTGGTGGTGGTCTTCCCGTTGGTTCCGGAAACGGCCAGCACTTGGCGTCCGTCCAGCAGGTACTCGAACGCCCTGGGCTCCACTCGGGTGAGAATCTGCCCGCGGATCGACGCCCCCGAGCCCTTCCCCAGCAGCCGCGACGCGCTCGCTGCGCAGTCGCCCAGAACAGTTCCAAGACGAAGACGGACTGACGATTTCACGGCCCTAGTCTAAATGGGCGGGGACGGGTGACGTGCCCGACGAGCGAGGGCATCGCCGTCGCGCCCGTTTAGACACCAATTCCTCCTTGCGAACATGGATGACGGCCTTGTACCGAACCCGCACCCGGTACCCTTGGGCGCATGTGTGGAATCATCGGGTATGTCGGGCCGCGCAACGCGGGTGAGGTTGTCGTCGCAGGGTTGAAGCGGATGGAGTACCGCGGCTACGACTCGGGTGGGGTCGCCGTCGTCGACGACGGCCAGCTCGCTTTCCGCAAGAAGGCCGGGAAAATCGTCAATCTGGAGGCCGAGCTCCAGGCCCGTCCGCTTCCCGAATCCGGCACCGGGCTCGGCCACACCCGCTGGGCGACCCACGGCGGGCCGTCGGACAAAAACGCCCACCCGCACATCTCTCACAACGGCCGGGTGGCACTGATCCACAACGGCATCATCGAG
>JAISTE010000046.1 GCA_031272825.1 Propionibacteriaceae bacterium
TTATGCCGCTTCTATCGCGATTTCCTACAGCTTTTCTTTAGGAACCTGGCTGGAGCCCGCTTATCCACAAGAAGCCTTCTCTTCGCTGCTTCATGCGGCAGTTGTCCACAGAACCTAGAGAATCTAGTCCGCGGCGGCTGCCCATCGCCAAGACCTCGGCCATGAATAAATTCTTGGCTTCGTTGGAACGGACAGTGAGAGTCCACAAGCGGTTGTTGGCCGTCGCCTTGTTTGCGCTGGCCGCCTACTTCGCGCTCATTTCTGTACAGAACTCCCTTGCGAACGGTTGCCCAGTTGCGCCTGAGGAACCCTCCGCCTCGTCGAGCATTGAGCCGACGGCAGCGGGGCTGGAACCTTGAGCGTGGCTGTCCGCTCCTGACGCGCTCGGGCCATGTTGAGGTCATTGACCCGACGTCCCGCACGGCTCACCAGTGCGGCGGGACGTCCTGCATCAACCGGCGCTCATCGGCGTTTAGCTCGGTGCGCGAACTCGGTAACACCCGCGGGGAAACCTCGGCTTGCTTGCGGGCGGTATCGAGGGCGGCCAGGTATTGCGCGACGCTCATGCCCTGGGCGTTCAGCGCGATCGAGAGATCCTCCGGGAAGCGCTGGGGCTTGTTTGTCTCTGGCAGCGTCAGGGTTCCGACGACCTCGCCTGGGCCGTCGAAAGTCCAGTCGCCCTTGGCGGCGAGCACGTCGGCCAGGCGCAGGGAAGGCGGTACTTTCACCCGCTTCTCGAACTCGTGGATGAGCTTGTAATAGCGCTTGTCGAGGTCGATCTCGGGGATCTTTTCCGCGGCCTGGCGGAAGATGAAGTCCTCGCCCAGCTCGTAGACGTCCGAGCGCAGCAGCAGCAGCTCGTTCGTGGTCTTTACCGGCAGGAAGCGCGAGCGCGGCACGGCGATGGCCTGTGCTCCGTCGAACAGCTCAACGGCGGTGCCCATGGCCGTCTCCATCTGGTAGACGGGCGTGGTTGAGGAGTCGGCGGGGTTCACCGTCTTCTCGTTTCGGATGAGCGGCAGGTCGAGTACGCCGTCGTGTTCCTTGAGCGCCGAATAGAGCGCCTCCAGGTTGAACCACAGGTTGTTGGCGTGGAAGTACGGGTGGCGGTGTTCGTCTTGGAAGTACTTCTGGTCTTCGTCGGAGGTCTGGGCGGAGTCGCGCAGAATCAGCCGCCCGTCGGCCTTGCGAATGGCCAGATGGCCGCCCTTGCGGTCGTTCGGGGTGCGCGTGCACACCTCGGAGGCGTAGGGGAAGCCGCCGGAGGCAAACCAGCCTGCCAGCTTCGGATCGAGGGTCGCGCCCAGGTTGTCGCCGTTGGAGACGAACAGGTAGCGGTAGTCGAGGTCGAGCAGCTTCTCAATCAGGGAGTTCTCCCACAGCGCTGCGTAGAGATCCCCGTGTCCGGGCGGGCACCACTCGAGCGACGGATCTTCCGGGTACTCGACGGGCGTGAGATCGTCGACGCGAAGCTTGGGTTCGTAGTTTTGCAGGAAGTCGAGCGGCAGACCGTCCAGCTTGAGATCGGGGTATTTGTCCAAGAACGCGAGCGAGTCAGCCTGAGTGCGCTGCGAATCCATGAAGAACAAGGGCAGCTTCACGCCGTACTTCTTGCGCGCATGGAGTATCTGCCCGGCGATGATGTCCAAGAAGGTGAGCCCGGGATGGACGTCGAGCAAGTTCTTGGCCTTGTCCAGCCCCATCGAGGTTCCCAGCCCGCCGTTGAGCTTGATAACGGCGGTATGGTCGAGCGCTTCGCGCTGCACATCTTCGGGGACGTCCAACTCGGCGTAGAGCACCGGATCGAGCAGCGGCGAGATCGAGTCCTCGGGGATGATCCCGGTGACGCCCTCCTCAAGCTGGTGGTAGTACTTAGAAAAAACGGCAATGGCAGTGGGGTTCGCCCCGGCCGCCCTCATCTTCTCTTGGGAGGCCGCGAGTCCAGATTCGCTCATGCCCATACCCTATCGAAATCGAGCCGTCCGGATTCACGCGGGACGGCCCATGTGCAGGCCCGCGCTAGCTCGGCGGGCCAGGCAACCCGACGAGAAGCGGTAAGCTATACGCGCCGATGGCCCTGTAGCTCAGAGGATAGAGCAGGAGTTTCCTAAACTCTGTGTCGGAGGTTCGAGTCCTCCCAGGGTCGCCGTGGTCAACGTTCGATCAGGTCGGAGACGACGCTGCCATAGCCCTCTTCCTTGACTATCTGATCTTTCTATATACCCCTCTTGACAAGAACTCAATAAATCCTCGATCTCTAAGAAGTTGCAATTGCTGGCGGATTTTTGCGCGAATATTCTTGTTGTTCGGATACTTTGCGGCAAGTTGATTTTCGAAAGCGTAGACATCGGCCAGATAGAACTGATCGGTTTTTATCTTTTCAATACATGCCAACACATCCAGAAGCCATCCTCGGCCTTCAATGTCTGATGTTTGGAGCCTGCTTGCCTTCGCACAGTTGCTGAACACAACTTTCTTGTCGACTTCGATCCGATTTCGAATCATGTAGATACGTCCGGCTTTCGGTATTTCAGAAAGCTGTATGTTGCAACCAACCCAACCGGCTCTCCGTGCGGTATCTGACAACGGCTTACGCTTCTCAATAATCGCGGGAACGAAAAAGTAGTTCGGCACCATAAGTAGATTGCTCACGGCGTCATTCGCGTACGTCATAAAGAAAAAGTTTGGATTATTGCGCGAAGTAATCCTTGCGATCATCGTATCGTAGGCGCCATCCACCACCTTCCCCATCAGTTTCCCGCTCTTACTATATTTACTTTTTAGCTCGAAGTCAGACTTGCAGGCATCGCAATAGAAATCCGCAACTGGCCTGTTTGCCGCATAATGCCTGATAGAAAAGGCACCACAGATCGGACAATAGCCATTTCGCTCCATCCAATTCTCTGTCAGGACGCGCGCACGTTGCGATTTATTTTTGTACCCTGCAGCCATATCGGTATTGAACGTAAGTATCACGATTGCACCTTATCGCTGTTGCGCTCCTCATCGTTCACGTTGACAACGTCCACACCTTCGGAGCGCAGGACATCCAATAGCTGCTTGTCCCCGCTTATTCCTACCAAATCCTCCTCGGACACTGCTAACGCGGAGGCGACATGAACCGCGTCGTATCCGCGCAGGGCGTGACGGGCGGCCAGCTTGGCCGCGTCATCCACGGTCTTCCTTGTGACGGAGATTAGGTCGAGCTCTTCGGCCCGGCGCCCCAACAACTCCACAGCTTTCTCGTATTGGGCGTCGTCCAGCCGCCCCATCCTCAGAGCCTGCGCTAGGGCGGCTCCAGCTTCAGCAATTATCAGCAGGGTAGAGACCCGGACGTCGCATTCCAACCACAGCCGTGCGCACATCTCCGTGCTCGGTTCAGCGATGACCAACGGGATAACGGCTGAAGTATCGAAATATCCGATCATCTGCGCTGCTCGCCGACCAGGTCACTGACGATCCCGCCCGCTACTACCGGCGGATCTATCGAAACAGACCGTTTCGCGCGCTGTACTATCCCTGCAGCCACGAGCTTCTCGTAGTTCGACTGTTCAGGCAGTGGCCTCAGCTGAGCGACCGGAGTCTCATGCTCGGTCAGAGTCAGCGTCCGGCCTGCCTTCACCTGCTCCAAGTAGCTGGACAGATGCGCGCGGAACTCTCGCAGCCCCACCAACCCATCAAGTGTTGCAACATTTGCCATGGCTAAAGTGTACTCATCGAACCGCCCAACGCAACCCGCACTACGAACTTGTTAGCCAGGCCCTCTCCGCCGTCGCAACCCGCCCCACCGAAAAGTCGAGGTTTCTCGATAGCGTATAAGGATACGGTTTCAACCGATACCTGGAAGGAAGATATTTCCGGCCAGGACACCACGAAGTGGAGCAAGTGGCTAAAGCGCTGATCGAACTTAGCAGGCCGGGTGCGGTTTCCGTGCCCGGCTTTTCAGCACCGACGGCGGTACTCGCCAGCTGTGTGGCGCTCGCTAGCTGTGCGAAGCGTGGTTCAGCACCTGGGTGAGAAGTTCGCGGACGTGATCGTCGGCCAGTTCGTAGACGACGTTGCGTCCGTCGCGCTTGCCGCTGGCGAGATCCAGGTGCCTCAGGATGCGCAGGTGGTTGGAGACGGTCGTCTGCCCCATGTCGAGATCGTCCACCAGCTGGGTCACCGTCGCAGGGGATTCCAGCAGGCGCGCCAAGATCAACACGCGTCCGGTGTTCGCCAGCCCGCCCATCACCTCGGCGACGTGCTCGGCGTCAGCTTCTGTCAGATTCATGCTCCACTCCTTCGGGACATTCTTTCACGCCAGCCCAAGCTGTCCCCGAACCTTAGGGTGTCGGACGCCCGAACAGTGCCACAACAGGTACCCCTCAACCTGATTGCTTAGACCACAAGGCCTGAAAACAAATGGACGAGGGCACGAAATTCCGTTTAGGCTAGGGCCATGACAGCTGGCTTAGTTCTAGGCATCGACATCGGCGGATCAGGGATCAAAGGAGCGATGGTCGATCTACTCGCAGGAGATTTCGCGACGGAGCGGATCCGCATCCCCACACCCAAAAAGTCCACACCCGAGCGCATCGCGGCCGTCGCAGCCCGCATCGCACAGCAGTTTTCCGACCAGCTCGGCGACGAGCCCATCGGTGTAACCATCCCCGCGGTCGTCACGCATGGAAAGACCCGTTCGGCGGCCAATATCGACAAATCTTGGATCGACGCCGACGCCCAGACCATCTTCGAGGAAGTGATCGGCCGCAAGGTGGTGTTGGTAAACGACGCCGACGCCGCCGGCATCGCCGAGGTAAAGTACGGCGCCGCCAAGGGGCATCCCGGACTTGTGATCGTCACCACACTTGGAACCGGCATTGGCTCGGCCATCATCAACCGCGGCGTCCTGGTTCCGAACTCGGAGCTCGGCCACCTCGAGATCGACGGCCACGACGCCGAAACCGTCGCCTCTGCGGGCGTGAAGACGAAGCTCGACCTGAGCTACTCCGAGTGGGTTCCGCTGCTGCAGCGCTACTACTCCCACCTGGAGAACCTGTTCTGGCCCGACCTGCTGGTAGTCGGCGGCGGCGTATCCAAGAACTCCCAGAAGTTCTTGCCCAAGCTCACGCTAAAGACACCGATAATTCCGGCGGATCTGCGCAACCGCGCTGGGATCGTAGGTGCAGCCTGGCTCGCAGCCGACTCGGTCAGCAATCCCGACCCGGTATAAGAACGGCAGGACTCTCTCGTCAGGACGCGCCCCGGATCCAGTCCGGGGACGCTCACGATTATGTTCACACGCACCCGGTTCGCAATTGAGGCGCGGGGTCGCGCAACAACTCGATCGGATTATGTTCCGATCGTTTCCCCATTTCGGGGTTTCATCGGAACGTAATCCGATCCCTCACGCGTAGCGGACGATCTCCTCTAGTGGCCTGCGGGTGCGTTCGCGCTTGGGCTCGGCTGCCCGGTATCCAAGGGCGACGGCCACCGCGAATTGGTCTTTCACCTTGTCTTGCAGGCCCTCTTGGTCGAGGATGCCGTCGACTACCGCGTAGTTGACACCCTCCAGGGCGCAGGAGTCGATGGAGAGCAGGGCTGCGGCCGTCATGATGTTGCCCAGCACGATATACGCCTGACGACGGGCCCACTCGAGCCGCAGCTTGTCGTTGTCGAGCTCCAGATTCTTGGTCAGGAAATACTCAAAGTGCTCCTGCCAGCCGGGCAAATCATCTGCGGGAAATCCCTGGACGTCGAGCTTCATGTGGGTGATGTGCTCGCCGTCGGCGTGCAGCCCGGCCCCGCGCTTGGTAGTGATGACGACCAACTTTGGTGCCTGCACCCACTGCGGCCCTCCCCCGGCCTCGTCGACGATCCGCTGGCGAACCGCAGCAGAGTCGAGCACCAGCAGGTTGAAGGGCTCGAGCCCGTTGGAGGTCGGCGAGAGCCGGGCGGCCTGCAAGATGACGTCGAAGTCAGCCGGGTCGATCGGCTTGGAGGGGTCGAAGGCCTTCGTGGCCCGACGGAAGTTGAATGCGTTCAACGTAGCTTCGCGCACATGCGCGCGTGCATCGAAATCCATATGGCCATCCTATTGGAACCGGCAGCTGATGCGCTGGTTCGAACAGCGGCGTTGGCGGGCGGCCCGTCAAGCTACAATCTGCCCATGCCCGTTTTCAGGCCCTTCCAAGCTTTTCGCTTTTCGCCAGATGCCGATCTCAACCAAACCATCGCACCGCCGTACGACGTCCTTTCCGATGCCGACGTCGCCGAGCTGGCCGCGCGCGATCCCCACAACATCGTTCACATCGACGTCCCGCAAGGCGACGAACAACGCTACGAGCGCGCCGCCGAAGCGTTGAGCGATTGGCTGGCCGAGGGTGTGCTGGTACAGGATCCGGTTCCGTCGTTCACCATCTATCGCATGGCCTTCACCGACGCCGCGGGCGCGAACCGCGAGATCGTCGGGGTTTTGGGCGGCCTGGAGGTCGTCGACGAGGGGGCTGGGGGCGTCCTTCCACACGAGCGCACCACGCCGAAAGCCAAGACCGATCGTCTCGACCTGACCCGCGCCACCCACGCCAACCTCTCGCCCGTGTGGGGGTTGAGCCTTGCCCGCGGCCTGACGGACGCCCTGCGCGAGCCCGGCGAGCCGATGGGGTCGATGGAAGCCGAGGGTGTCGTCCATACTGTTGAGCGGGTGACCGACCCCGAGCGCGTGGCCCGGATCGAGGAGATTTTGGCCGCCGACGACGTCCTAATCGCCGACGGCCACCACCGGTACGCCATCTCCCGCACCTACCGCGACGAAGTGCGCGCGGCCACCGGACGCACCGATACCGACGCCGAACTCACCCTCACGTTCGTCAACGAGCTGATCCCCGAGCAGCTCTCCATCGAGGCCATCCACCGGCTCTACACGGGGACGACGGTCGAGCAGCTGCGCGCCAAACTCTCCGAGTCTTTCTATATTGAGCCCGCCCCCGAGCTCACTCGGCACCTGCTCGGCGACATGGTAGAGCTCGGACGCTTGCTGTTGTTGTTCGTCGAAAATGGGGAGCCGGGGGCCGAGTGGCTGATCCCCAAACCCGAGGTTTTCGAGGGGGTTCGAGCGCTCGACGGTGCTTATCTTGAGCACGCGCTGGCCGGTTTCCCGCACGAGGTTCAGTACCAGCACGGCTTGCAGGAGACAGGCGAGCGCGTCCTGGCCGGCGACGTCGCGGCGGCCATCCTTATCCGCCCCACCTCGCTGGGAGAGATCGAGCGCACGGCCCGCGAGGGCCTGCTGATGCCTCCCAAGTCGACGTTCTTCACGCCGAAGTTGCGGACTGGTTTTGTTGTTAGGCCGACGGCCTAGAACAAAACCATCGGGGGTAGCGGGTGTCGTCCCCCGCACTGGTACAGCGTTATACGGCCTACTGCGTGACCCCGTCCCACTAGGTCTCGCGGTTGAACCGCGCTCGCAAACCCGGATATGTTTAGCTTAGCTAGCAGTCGTATGGCTGCGGGCGCAAGCTTGTGTCGGTTCATCCGACAGGGAAGAAGGAGCACATAATGTCACGCATTGCCTCTGAGAAATACCGCTCAAAGGTCATGTCCGCTGACGACGCCGCCCGGTTCATCAAGAATGGTATGAACGTCGGCGTCTCGGGGTTCACCGGGTCAGGCTACCCGAAGGCCGTGCCGCAGGCGCTGGCCAAGCAGATCAAAGAAGCCCACGACAAGGGCGAAGAGTTCATGATCGGCGTCTTCACCGGCGCCTCGACCTCCCCCGAGCTCGACGGCGCGCTGGCCGACGTCGACGGCATCAAGCTGCGTATGCCCTACCAGTCGGATCCCGACATGCGCAAGAAGATCAACGACGGCGTCTCCTACTACGTGGACGCCCACCTGTCCCACTCCGGGCCGCAGGTTTGGGCCGGGCACTACGGCAAGATGGACGTGGCCGTCATCGAGGTCTCCCAGATCAAGGAGGACGGCAAGGTCATTCCGTCGTCTTCGGTGGGCAACAACATCTCCTGGATGCGCGCAGCAGACAAGATCATCCTTGAGGTGAACGCCTGGCAGTCTGAAGGCCTGGAGGGTATGCACGACATTTGGTACGGCGTCGCCCTTCCCCCCAACCGTCAGGCCATCCCGATCCTCAAGGCCGGGGATCGCATCGGCCAGACGTGGTACGACATCCCGTTCGAGAAGGTTGTAGCCGTCGTCGAGACCGATGACCACGACCGCAACTCCCCGTTCAAGCCGCTCGATGAGGACTCCAAGAAGATCGCCGGGTACTACCTGGACTTCCTGGTGAACGAGGTCAAGCACGGACGTCTGCCCGAGAACCTGCTGCCGCTGCAGTCGGGCGTGGGCAACATCGCCAACGCGGTGCTCTCCGGCCTGCTGAACTCCGATTTCGAGAACCTGACGTCGTACACCGAGGTCATCCAGGACGGCATGGTCGACCTGATCGACGCCGGCAAGCTGGTCGCCGCATCGGCCACCGCTTTCTCGCTGAGCCCGGAGTACGCGACCAAGATGAATGACAACGCGGCCGAGTACGCCAAGACGATCATCTTGCGTCAGCAGGACATCTCGAACCACCCCGAGCCGATCCGTCGCCTGGGCGTCCTGGCTTGTAACGGGCTGATCGAGGCCGACATCTACGGCAACGTGAACTCGACCCACATCATGGGCACGAAGATGCAAAACGGCATCGGCGGCTCGGGCGACTTCACCCGCAACGCATACATCTCGGCGTTCGTCACCCCGTCGACGGCCAAGGGCGGCGCCATCTCGGCGATCGTCCCGATGGTTTCGCACCACGACCACACCGAGCACGACGTCCACGTGATCGTCACCGAGCAAGGCCTGGCCGACCTGCGCGGCTTGGCTCCGCGCCAGCGCGTCAAGAAGATCATCGACAACTGCGCGCACCCGGACTACCGCGAACAGCTGTGGGATTACTACAACCGCGCCGAGGCTTCCGTGAAGTCGCACCACACGCCGCACATCCTGCGCGAGTGCCACGACTTCCACATCCGTTTCCTCGAGACGGGCACCATGAAGGCGTAGCTTCTTTCGGTATAAATAGCAGGGCCCCCGGTTTCGGGGGCCCTGCTATTTAACCTAGTGTTTTACCTTGTCTGCCTTGTTCCGCTCGGGCCACAGGTCGATGTAGCGCCTGCCAGTCAGCTCTTCGGCGACCTTGCGGGCCTCGGCGGTGACGTCGGCCTTTGAGCCGCCCGCTTCCAGCCGCTCGATCTCGGCTTTCAGAACCGCGTGGGTTTCCTTGTTGAGCTTGAACCCCTGCGCGGCGATCAGCGCCGTCCCGATCAGCACCACCACACCGATGAGGAAAATCCAGGTGATGGAATCGCGCACCCCTTGGGTGATCGGTTTGGAGGCGTCGAACCCGACGATCTCGAAGATGATGCCGATGATCCAGGAGGCGAGCGCGCCCGTCGACTTGCGGAAGAACGTCATCACGGCGGCATAGATACCGGCGCGGGATTCGCGGGTCATCAGATAGTCGACGTCGGGGATGAACGGGAAGACGTTCCACGGCGTGAACTCCAAGATGCCCCGGCCCAGCTGGTAGAAGATCGAAACGACAACGAAGATCGCGATCGGATCTTTCACACCCAGGAAATAGCAGGCGCAGTAGGCGACCATGGCGACGATCATCGTCGAGTACGCGATCGTGTACAGGAACCGCGGCCCATGGGTGATCATCAGCTTGGCGGCCGCTAGCGTGGAGAGGATGCCGAACGCGGACAAGGCCTGGAGCGTCCACGGGAAGTCCTGCGGCATCGCCATCACGTAGACGATGAACGTCGGCAGCACGATCGAGTAAAGATCCTTGCCGGTGAAGGAGAACAGGTAGATGAACAGGTGGCGGCGGAAGGCCTTGTTCTCGAACGTCGAGCCGAAGTCCTTGACCGACTGCCAGGCCTCTTGCAGCAGCGGCTTGTGCGGTTTGGCGTCGAGCTCGGCTAAGAACTCGGGCGTCGGGGCCTTCTCCCAGGTGCAGCGCCAGGAGACCAGGATCGCGACCACGAAGATGACCGTCCAGATGATGCCGGTGATCAGGTAGGCGTTCGGGTTGTTCATGTGCTTCAAGATGGCGAGCACGAAGAAGACGATCGCCGTTCCCGTCGCCGAGATGAACATGCGCGAACCCGACAGCACCGTGCGTTTGGTGTAGTCAGTCGTCATTTCGGTCGGGAGCGTCTCCCACGGAATCAAGATCGACGCGATGGCCAGCTCGACGCCCACGTAGATGATCAGGTAGAACCAGAACTCATGCCCGGCGAAAATCTGCGAGGCGGGCAGCCAGAACATCGGGAACAGGATCGCGAAGACGATACATCCGGCGATGATGAAGAAGTGGCGACGGCCGAACCGGCGGCCCAGTTTCGTACGGTAGAAGTTGTCGGTGATCGTGCCGAAGAACAGCGAGAACAGGGCGTCGAAGATGCGCCCGATACCTGTCACCGCGCCCGCCGCAGCCGGGTTCACCCCTTGACTCATCAAGAAGGTGAAGATCACCCCGGAGACGATGTTGTTCCAGCCGCCGCCCATCAGGTCGGTCAGCCCGTATTCGACGCCGCGCCCAACCGTGATCTTCTTGGGCGTGAACATCCAGCGGCGTTTCACTTGCCTTTGTTCTCCCGTCGGTTCCTCAGCCATGGCCTACTCCTGGAACCCGAAGTACGCGTGTGCGTTGCGATAGGCGACGTCAGAGGCCAGTTCCACCAGATCGTCTACGGTTCCGAACACCCGGCCCTCCTTGTACCAGTCGGCCAAGTGGGAGGCGAGGATGCGGCGGAAGTACTCGTGTCGGGCGTAGGAGAGGAAGGAGCGCGAGTCGGTGAGCATCCCGGTGAAATTGCCCAGCAGCGACTGGTTTGCGAACATCTCCAGCTGCTCGTGGATGCCCTGGAAGTGGTCGTTGAACCACCAGGCCGCCCCAAGCTGCAGGCGCTGGCGGCCCTCGCCCTGGAAGTTGCCCAGGTAGGTGGAGATGGGCTCCCAGTCGCGCTCGTTCAGCGGATAGACGATCAGCTTGGGCAGCGCCCCATCCTCGTAGCTCGCCCGTACCAGACGCATGATGTGCTCGGCGAGATCGGGCTGGGCCGAGACCGAGTCGAAGCCGACATCGGGGCCGAGTTCAGCCGTCAGCGGGCGGTTTTGACGCCTGACGGCACCGCAGTGGATCTGCGCCGCCCAGCCCAGCTCGCGGTTGAAGCCGAGCAACTTGCGCATGAGCGCCGTGCGGTACGCATAGACGAGATCGGGGGGCAGCTTCTCGCCGTTCATGCGTTTCTTGAAGTAGGCGTCGACGGTGGCGTCGTCGAGCTGGACGAAGCGGTAGGCGTCGAGCCCGTGGTCGGAAACTCGGGCGCCCTGTTCGTTGAAGAACTCCATGCGGGTGCGGATTGCGCGCAGCAGGGAGTCGAAGTCGACGACCAGCCGCCCGGTAGCCGCCGCCAGCTCCTCGATGTAGTTCGGGAAGGAGTCGGCGTTGATGTTGAGCAGCGGGTCGGGGCGGAACGAGGGCGTGAGGGTGAACCCGGGGTTCGCGTCGTTAACTACCTTGTGGAAGCGCAGGTCAGAGAGCGGATCGTCGGTGGTGACGGCCACCTTCACGTTCATCTGCGTCAGCAGATCGCGGGGGGTGAGGTGCGCGAGCTGGTCGTTCGCCGCCTCCCAGATTTCGTCGGCGTTGGCCTCGTTGAGGGCCAGGTCGAGGCCGAAGTAACGGCGCAGTTCCAGGTGCGACCACTCGTAGACCGGATTGCCGATCGCCTTGGCCATGGTGTTGCAATAGGCCTTGAATTTCTCGAAGTCGTCGGCTCGGCCGGTGATGAGGTCTTCGTCGACGCCATTGGCCCGCATCAGCCGCCACTTGTAGTGATCCCCTACCCCCTCGTCGGCGATCCAGATGCGGGTGAGGTTGTGGTACGGCTTGTTCTCGGCCAGCAGGCGCGGGTCGAGATGGGAGTGGTAGTCGATGATGGGCAGATCCCTGATCTGCTCGAAAATCGTGCGCGCGGTGTCGTCGGTCAGCAAGAAGGTCTGATCCCATGGAGTCTTCAGCAGCTCAGCTAACATGATTGCCCTTTCCGGACGCTCTTCGTCCTCCCTTCATCGTGGTACCGCTTGCTGAAAGTTGTCAACGAGAAGTGGTGGCTTGCATGATTGCGTGACAATGCACGCCGACTTCGCTCCGCTTCCCATTCCCAAACCTTCACTCACCCCGTCACCCCCGCGCATCCTCACCCTCGTCATCCCACGCCTACCCCTCCTCGTCACCCCCGCGCATCCTCACCCTCGTCATCCCACGCCTACCCCTCCTCGTCATCCTGCGCGAAGTCGCAGGATCTCTCTGCCCCTGTCCCACTCCTCCGCTCAAACCCCAGACCGAGATCCTGCGACTCCGCTTCGCTCCGCGCAGGATGACGAGAGGGAAGGGCAGCGCTAGATGACGAGAGGAAAGGGCAGCGCCAGATGACGAGAGGAAAGGGCAGCGCCAGATGACGAGAGGAAAGGGCAGCGCCAGATGACGAGAGGAAAGGGCAGCGCCAGATGACGAGAGGAGAACCA
>JAISTE010000082.1 GCA_031272825.1 Propionibacteriaceae bacterium
GTTCACGATGCCGTCTTGGGTGAGCATCTGGTGGATGACCAGCAGGGAGACGAACTGCGGAACCGCGATCGACATCGAGAAGCAGGTGCGCCACAGGCCCTTGAGCCGAACGCCCTTGCGCAAGATGATCATCGCCATGAACATGCCGAGGAAGAAGTTCAAGAAGGTGGCGAAGAACGCCCACACCAGCGTCCAGGCCAGCACTCTTAGGAACAGCGAGAGCGAGACGCCGAGCTCAACCGAGCCTTCGGGAGAGAACACCGTGGCGAAGGTGGAGAATCCCGACCAGTTGAACGCCACCCGGTGGTTTTGGTCGAAGGTGGTGAACGCAATCAGGATCATGGTTACCAGCGGCAGCACAGTGAAGACGATCAGCCCCACGAACGGCAACGACATCAAGGTGACCCGGATGCGGCCGTCGAGCAGGTCTTTCACATCTTGGACGAAGCTGGCCGGTTTGCCGCCCTTCTGAACAACGCTTTGAACCAGGAAGGAGCTCTTGACTGCGACCGTCCACAGGACGGCGAATGCGCCGACGATGAACAGCCAGCCGACGCCGTAGAGCAGCACCTTGATCGAGTTCGTGGCCTCGATGTTGGTGTAGACGCCGTTTACCCAGCCCTGGGTGTTCTTCTCGACCGGGCCGAGCACGCCCAGGTGTGCGATCGTGGTGATGCCCTGGGTGATGAACAGGTATAGGAAGCCGATCTCCAACACTAGGAAGATCGCGCCTTTGATGATTTGCCCGCGGACGATATTGCCCAAGCCCATCACGACCATGGACAGCTTCGTCCAAATATCGCCGTGAGCCAGGGCCCGCCCGAGGGAGTATGGGTTCGCATGGGCGATGACGGGCGGCGGTACGGCCTGCTGCGCCCCGGACTTTGTCGCGTCCTCGACGACTGGTCCAGCCATGGCTGTGTCCTCTCTCATTGAACGGGTGCCGGTGCCAGGATCACCCTGGCACCGGCGGGTCTATTCAGTTATCCATTACTTGTACTGGCTTGCCCAGGCCTCGGTCTTGGCCTGCGCGTTAGAATCCGTCACATCCCCGGAGATGATGGCCTTGCCGAAGGTTTCGGCCGGGGTCCAGAAGTCGCCCATCTTGGCGATGGTCGGCTGAATCGTCGAGGCGTTGGAGATGGTCTCCATCTGAGCCTTGGCAGCCGGATCGGCTACAACCGCGGAATCAGTAGCCAGCGACTTATCGGAGGGAACGACAGCATTCATCTCGAAGTGCGCCTTCTGCGCCTCGGTGGAGCCAAGATAGGCGGCGAACGCAGAAGCTGCCAGTGGGGCCTTCGACAACGGGTTGAACGCGATGGCCTTAGACCCGAAGAAAGCCTTCAGCTGCACATCGGAGCCGTCGAGCTTATATGTCGGAGGCTGGGCTGCCGCGTAGTTATCGCCCAAGGCTTCTTTCACGTTGTTGGCATCCCAGGTTCCTGAGAACACGACATCGGTCTTGCCGGAGGCGAGGCCGCCCAGACCGGAAGAATTCGAGTCGTCAGCAAAGTTCTTATTGCCGGCCAGAGCGACCAGGTACTTGGTGACGTCCGTGGCCTTGGCTCCGAGGTCAATGCCTGCGGCTTCGTCGGTTCCGTCGGGCCCGAACAGCGAGCCCCCCGCACCTGCGTAGAACGCCCAGATGTACCAGGAGTTGTCTACAGGGAAGGTGACCTTGCCCTTTTCGAGCATGGTGTCGAGGCTCTTGACGTCGTCTTCGGAGAACTTGGACTTGTTGTAGTACATGAACCAGGTGTTACCGGTGAACGGTACGCCGTAGATCTGGCCGTCCGAGCCGGTCACGGACTTGACGATGGCGTCGTCATTATTCGCCTTAACCGTCTCGGTTACCTCGGGTGACAGCACTCCGATAGCGCCGGAATCGATGAGCACGCCGAGCTGGTCGTTGGCGAACATATAGACGTCGGCGGCACTAGCCGGGTCGGTGGAGACCTTGGTTCCGGCATCGCCCTCGGCGACGACCGCGTTCTCGAACTCAATGGTGCAGCCGGTGTTGGCCTTCTTGAAGTTCTCCTCCATGGTGGGCAGCCAGTCAGAGGAACTCGCCTGCTCCTGTGACGGACCCCAGACCGTCAGCTTGATGGAGGACTGGCCGTTGCAGATGTCGGCGGGTGCCGCGGCGGAGGTTTCGCCGCCGGTGCTCGCGGTGGGCGTCTCCCCGCCGCTGCAGGCGCTCAGGCTCAGCGCAAGGGCGGACACGCCGGCGATTGCTGCGAGATGAAGTTTCATAGGAATTTCTCCTTTGTTCTTTCCGTGCCGGGCTGGCGGGTTGATGCCGCGCGGCCCCGGCTATCTTTGGGAACATCGGCACGCGGCAATATCGGTGCTTTACCTGGCATTGCGCTCCAACGCGCTTCACGTCCCATATCGGTCACCCTACCTGCTTGGCTTTGAGGTGGCAAGGATTTCGACGTCTCGGTTTGGTATACGTGTTGCACCACAATGACGCAATCTCGGCTGGCGTGATATGCAATCCGAAGTATCGGGTCTATACTCAGCCAAACGTCCTATTGACATCGCAGTCTGAGCACTCAACTGTTCCCATCCACTTGTGCTTCTGGGGGACCGCCTCGCGGCCTCTTCGGGCGCATCACCCCTACTTTTGGTCGGTACCGCAGGGCTGGAGGGAGTTTATTTGTGCGCGTATCGGTGAATATTGTGCGGGCACGCCAAATACGAGCTCCGCACATTTTGTAAATGAATACCGCGTGCGGCGCTATTTCCTATTTGCGACCGATTCCCCCTCCTCGATCTGCACTGCCAGCACCTTGTTTTTGCTTATCTCCATTCCCTTTAGCAGTGCCAATAACTTTTCTACCCCCAAATGCGCGAGTTCGGCTTGGGATTGTTTCACCGTGGTAAGCCTGGGAGTGGTGTAGCGGGCGATTTCCAGCCCGTCGTGACCGACGACCGAGACGTCTGCCGGTACCGAACGTCCGGCGTCGGCCAGCGAGCGCATCACACCTATAGCCATCACATCCGAGAAGGCATAGACGGCGGTGAGATCGGGATCGGCTTTCAGCAGCTGGGTGGTGGCCTGGTAGCCGTCGTCCAGCGAATAGCGCGTCCCCACATAGCAGCGCTCCTCGTCAAAGGGGACACCCGCCGCCGAAAACGCCTCCCGAACCCCGTGGAGGCGCAGGGCCGAGGTGGTCGAGGTGGTCGGATCGCCGCCAACCACCCCAATGCGTGTATGTCCTTTGCTCAGCAGCAGCGACACCGCCTGGCGGGCCCCGCCAACATCGTCCGAAGTAACCGAGCAGATTCCCGGCCTGCCGACGTCTACGGCGTTGGTGAGCACGACCGTCGGGTAGCGATTCCCCAGCAGCGAGGTGGAGCAAAACGCAGCCTCGTTGCCGCCGAGGAACAACACCCCGAGCGGCTTGGTCTCCAACGCCAACCGCTCACCCGCGGCCACCTCGTCGTCGTCCTCGTCGATGTACTGGATGACCACGGACAGGCCCTTGGCGCGGATCTCGTCCTGGACGTGCTCGATCAAGGAAGCGAAGAAGATATTCCCCAGACCCTTGACGACGACCAACACGATGTTCCCGGCGCTAGAGCGCTTCAGGTTGGAGGCCGAGCGGTTCAGCGAGAAGTGGTTGCGCTCGATCACCTCCTGCACCTTCTTGAGCGTCGCCTCAGAAACGTTACGGTGCCCAGAGAGCACGCGGGAGACCGTGGAGATGGAAACCCCGGCCTCGCGGGCGATGTCCTTGATGGTGCTCATCCCTTGACCGCCCCCGCCGCGACGCCCTTAATGATGTGGCGCTGTCCGAGCAGGTAGAACACGATGATCGGCACGATCGAGAGCACCAGCATCGCCATGAATCCGCCCATGTCTTTCTCCCCATAGGAACCGGTCATGTATTGCTGCACCGCGATCGGAATCGTCTTGTAGTCCGTTCCGATAACGAGATAGGGCAGCAGATAGTCGTTCCAGATCCACATGGCGTTAAGTATTGCCACGGTAATAGCGGTCGGGCGCAAAACGGGGAAAATCACGTGGAAGAACACCTTCCAGGAGTTCGCCCCGTCGATCACCGCCGCCTCTTCGAGAGAGATTGGAATGGAGCGGATGAAGCCGACGAACATGAACACCGACAGGCCCGCCCCGAATCCGGTGTAGAGCACGACCATGCCCAGCGGATTGTCCAGGTGGGTGCGGTTGGCCACAAAGGACATGGTAAACATGACCATCTGGAAGGGGACGACCATCGAGAACACGAACAGGTAGTAGAGCAGATTCGAGTACCAGGTGTTCACCCGGGCGATGTACCAGGCCGTCATGGAGGTGAGCACCACGATGACCAGCACCGAGGCGACGGTGATGAATAGGGAATACCCCAGCGCCTGGACGAAGCCGGTGCGCTGGAGCCCGCCGGAGTAGTTATCGGTGGCGTCGAAGGATTCGGCGTTCGGCAGTGCGAAGGGCGTCTGGGTGATGAACAGGTTGCCTTTGAGCGAGTTCATCAAGATCAGCGCCAGCGGCACGAGGTAGATCACCGAGAGCACGGCCAAGCCGATGAACCCGATGATGTTGAATACTTTCGTTCTATCACTCATGCGTCGACCTCCTTTTTGCGGGTGGCGCGCAGCTGAAGATAGGCGATGACGGCCACGACTACGAAGAACACCACGGCCTTCGCCTGGCCGACGCCCTGGTGATTCTGCATCCCGTAGAACGTGCGGTAGATATTCAGTGCGACGCCCTCAGTTTGGT
Source organism: Propionibacteriaceae bacterium (assembly GCA_031272825.1). Taxonomy (GTDB): domain Bacteria; phylum Actinomycetota; class Actinomycetes; order Propionibacteriales; family Propionibacteriaceae; genus Propionicimonas. Next base: position 4,751 of record JAISTE010000082.1, read on the forward strand.
TGTCGGGAGCGCCGTCGGTTAGCGCCAGGTTTTGGTCGAACAGCTTCAGGCAATTGGACAAGGTCAGGAAGATGCAGATGGTGAACGAGGAGGCAACCATCGGGATGGTGACGAAGAACAGGCGCTTAAGCGGACCAGCGCCGTCGACCTCGGCGGCCTGCAGGATTTCCTCGGGCACGTTTTGCAGACCGGCGATGTAGATCACCATCATGTAGCCGATCATCTGCCAGTTGACCACGATCACCAGCCCCCAGAAACCGTAATTGGGGTCGTAGGTAAGGTCTTGGCCGAACCAGGCCTGCAAGATGCCGTTGAGGAGCAGCTGCCAGACGTAGCCCAGCACGATCCCGCCGATGAGGTTGGGCAGGAAGAAGATGGCCCGGAAGATGTTCGTGCCCTTGATCGCCTGGGTAAGCAGCACGGCAAGCAAGAAGCCGATCACGTTCACCGAAATCACCGAGACGACGGTGAAGCGCAAGGTGAACCAGAAGGCCCCCAGGAAATCCGTGTTCTCGGTGAAGGCCCGCACGTAGTTGTCGGCCCCCACCCAGGTGGCGTTCGTCACGGTTCTGAATTTGGTGAAACTCAGGTACAGGCCCATCGCGAACGGGACTACGAAGGCGAGGATGAAGGCCCCCGTCGTCGGCAAGGCGAAGACGGGGAACCATTTCCTCAGATACTTGGATACCTGCATATCACTGGGCCGCTGCGGCCTCGGTCTTCCAGGTATCGACGACGTCGCTCACAACCTGCGGCCACTGCTCCTTGCCCTGCGCGTACTGCAGCAAGGCCCCGCCAAACTCGTCTTTAAAGTTCTGGGAGGGGAAGAGCTGGAATACCCACGGCACCGACGTCACGCCCGGCTTTTCCATCCAGGCAGAGACTTCCTTGGCCAGCGGATCGCCCGAGGGGACTTCGGTGGAGGTGAAGGTGGTGAAGGGGGCGATGAAGCCCAGTTCGTCCGTCACGTACTTCTTGCCCTTGTCGGAGGAGAACAGCCAGTAGAGGAAGTCGAGGGAGGCCTGTTGCTTGGCCTCGGAGACTTCCTTGTTGATGGCGAAGTAGTTCTCGGTGCCGATGCACAGGCCCTGCGAAGCCTCGTCCGGGAAGCCCATGTAGAGCGGGAGGAACTTGACGTCGTCGGCCTTCACGGTGTTGCCCTTGTTGCCGTTGACCTGGTTCCAGCCCCAGTTGCCGTTTTGCACCATCGCGGATTGCCCGAGGGCGAACTCGGCCATCGACTCGTCGACGGTCTTGGAACCAAGCTGGGCCTTGTCGGTGGTGGAGTTGTTCAGGTACAGGTCGAACAGGTTCTTGAATTGTTCGTTGTAGGTGAACTGCACGGTGTCGACCTTGGAGGCGTTCAGCTCTCCGGCGTCTTTGAACTCATGGTAGAAGGGCACGTCGGCCAGGTGGGTCTGCCAGCGCCAGTCTTCGCCGGGCTTGAGGGAGGTGTTAGAGAACACGCCCTTGATGCCGAGATCGTCGGCGTGGGATTGCATATCCTCGACGACGGTCTTCAAGGTCGCGAAGTCCTTGATGTCTTCGGTCTTGGAGATGGTGGCCTTCTTATCGCTCAAGGCGAAGTACTTGCTCATGATGGCGTCGTTGTAGATGATGCCGTAGCCCTCGACGACGTATGGGATTCCGTAGATGCCGCCGTCGTCGCCGCTAATGGCCATCGACTTATCCTTGAGCGCCTCGTAGAGCTTGGAGCTGGTCAGATCGGCGGTGTAGTCCTTCCAGTTCGAGTAGCCGATGGGGCCGTTGATCTGGAAGATGGTCGGGGGATCGGACTTGGCGATCTCGGAGGCCAGGGTTTGCTCGTAGGTGCCGGAGGCGGCGGTGACGACCTTGACCTCGGTGCCGGTTTCGGCCTTGTAGTCGGCGGCGATCTTTTCGTAGACCTCGGCAACCTCGGGCTTGAAGTTGAGGAAGTAAATGGATTCGGGGGTCGTGCTGCCTTCGTTGCTGCTACCAGATCCTCCTCCTGCACAGGCGGTGGTGAATAGCAGACCGACGGCCAATGCGGCTGTGAGTGCGCGTTTCATATCTATCCTTTCTGCGGTGCTGTTGGCTCCCTTGCCGGGGATGCGCCGCTGCTGACTTGAAAACGTTTTCAACTCATGGCTAGCCTAGACCCCGCGGGCGCGCGCCTGTCAAGTCTGCTTTTCTCGGCGCGGCGAGATCGCAAGATAGGGTTTGCATATGAGCTTGGAGATGTGGCGAAACCATCTGCTGAACGCGCGCTGGTTCCAAGCCAAGGGCATGGAGGTCGAGCTCGTCGGGCTAGAACCCCTCGAATGGGAGATTCTCGGCGCCGACTGTTCCGTGCGCTCCGAGTTGCTCAAGATCCGTGCCGGGGGAGCGGCAGAGGTCTATCAACTGCTGGTCGCGTACATGCCCCCCGGGTCAGTTCCGCCTGAGTTGGCGGTTGGCCGGGTGGATGTGCCAGGGCTTGGCCAGCGCGAGGCGGTGGAGGCCACCGATTACCTCCCGGCGCTCGATTGTTACTTTGAGGCTTTGCGTGAATCGGTGGCCTGGCGCGGGCTGGTTCCTCCAAGGGCCGAGCCGAAGGTCTTCACCGGCGAGCAGTCGAACACCAACATTCGCTACGGCGATGTGATGCTCAAATTGTTCCGTCGTATCTCTAAAGAGCCCAGCGTCGAAATCGAGCTGCTGGGTGCGCTCAACCTTTCGTTTGTTCCGACGCTGCGCGGGATTTTGGAAAACCCGGCCCGGCCCGGCCTGCAGCTGGGCATGTTCATCGACTACATACCCGATTCCACCGACGGCTGGACCTGGGCAACCGAGGCCTGCAAGGCCGGGGAACCGATCGGAGACGACCTGCGCGGGTTGGGTGCGATGCTCGCGAAACTGCACCGCGTGATGGCCCGGCTATACGGCAAACGCGAAATCCCCGCTACCCAGATCAGCGCGCAGATGCTCGCGCACCTGGACAAGGCCGTCGGGCAGGTACCGAAGCTAGCTGAGCTTGAAGCGAGCTTAGCCAAGCGGCTTCAGGCACTTGGGGAGGGCCCTGTTGAGGTGCAGCGCATTCACGGCGATTTTCACCTAGGGCAGGTGCTGCGCTCGCCCGCGGGCTGGACGATCATCGACTTCGAGGGTGAGCCGCTGAAAACCCCGGCCCAGCGCAGAGCGTTCGATTCGCGCTGGCGTGATGTGGCCGGGCTCACCCGCTCAATCGACTACGCCCGCTTCTTCCACCCCGACGCCCAGGGTTCGGATGGTTGGTACGAGCAGGCCCGCGAGGGTTTCTTAGCCGGCTACGGGCTGAAGGGAACTTCCCCGGCCCTCTTGTATGCTTATGAAACGGACAAGGCCATCTACGAGCTGGTTTACGAGACGCGTAACCGCCCCACTTGGGCGCGCATCCCGTGGCAGGCCGTCGAGAAAGCCGGAACAAACGAGGTAGGAGACAAATGAGCGACGACTTCGGCAGGGGCGTGCTCGCCCCGCTTTCGAGGGAGAGAGTCGAACAGGCCTTGCAGGCCAACGAGTGGCATTACCAGGTGGATTCCGACGGCGACGTCGGCGGCATCTGGGACGACAACGTCTTCTACTTCTTCATCTCCGGCGAACAGAACGAGATCCTGAACATCCGGGGCCGCTGGCACCACTCGCTGCGCATCGAACAGCGCGCCGAAGCCCGCGAAGTGATCGACATCTGGCACCAAGAACGCCTCTGGCCCAAGGGCTACACGCACGTAGACGACGACGGCAAGCTGCGCATCTTCGCCGAGCACGTCGTCGACTGGGAATTCGGGCTGACCGACGAGCAGCTCCTGCAGACCATCTCGTGCGCGCTGAGCTCCTCGCTGCAGCTGTTCCAGCACCTAGCCGAGCACTTCGGGAAGTAGGGGGTTGATAGCCCGTCATCTAGGGGTATGCATTCTCACGGGTAGTTGAACGTGATGAATAACGCTGGTAGTGGAGTGACTCTTAGCTTCTCCCATCCCGGCTGCTAGCTCAGCCCTTAGTTGGTGCTAGGGTCAAAGCGGAAGGAGGACGAAGATGTCCAAAGAGTTCAAGTTCGACAGTTTCGATTCGACTACGTTGTTCGGTACCTCCGATGTGCCGACATCCCCCAAGGCCGTGGTGCTGGTGGTGCACGGGTTGTGCGAGCACCTGGGCCGCTACGACTACTTAACCGCCCGCCTCAACGCACAGCAGTACGCGGTCTACCGCTTCGACCATCGCGGCCACGGCCGCTCGGAAGGCCAGCGGGTGTACTACGACGACTTCAACCAGA
>JAISTE010000096.1 GCA_031272825.1 Propionibacteriaceae bacterium
CAACGCGAAACGCCGACACTCCAAACTCGGCTACATCTCGCCACTAGAATACGAACGTCGGCTACTCGAACAAACCGAAAACTAAACAACAACTGTCCGGGAAACGGGGTTAACCCCGCACCCCGGACCAAGCCCGAGGACGCTCAGCTCGGGTGTGAGGATTCGAGGCTGACTTCGGGCGAAAGCCTTTCTTGCAGCTGCGCGCTGAGCTAACATTTGCACAGTTAGTGCAGAAGGGTTGAAGCATGTTGGAGGTTTCGGCGCAGGATCCTTGGTTTCAGGTGTCTGAAGTGGTGCAACTTATTCGCCGTGGGGTTGCCACCACGCGGCCGGAGCTGGCCGACGCCACGCACCTGGGGAGGAACATCATCTCTCATCGCATACGTGCTGGGCAGGAAGTCGGGCTGGTCGAGCCCGATGGCAGCGGCCGGAGCCGAGGAGGACGCGCGGCCGAGGTGTGGCGGTTCCGCCATGACGCGGGCCAGGTGCTCGTGTGCGTCGTCGAGAAGGAGTTCCTGCGAACGCTCTTGACTGACCTGGGCGGCAATATATTGTCGGAGAGTCAGGTCGTCTGGTCGCTGGGCAGCGGCGTCGATTCCACGCTGGAGCAGGTGGCGCAGGAGGCCGAGAAGCTGCTCAAGGAAGCGGGAATCCAAAAGCCTTGGGGGGCTTGTATCGCTGTGCCCACGACCGTCGATGTGGCTGAAGGGAGGATGGCGAGCCCCGTGGTGCCGATCGATTCTCCGTATCGCTGGCCTTTGGACGTCGACATTCGTGGGTGGTTTGCACAGCGCTTGGGCGTGCCGGTATGGCTGGCCTCAGTGTCCAAACTGATGCCGTTGGGAGCGTTGATGACTCCAGGGGCGCCGAAGGAGCTCGTGTACATACGGATGGGTTCGAACATTATGGGTGGGCTGGCCGCCAACGGGCGGGTATGTCACGGGGCTCAGTGGATGGCCGGATCTCTTGGGCACGTGACGGTCAGCGACGAGCAGACGAGGATTTGCTCCTGCGGACGATACGGCTGCCTGGATACCGTTGCCGGGGGAGGGGCAATGGTGGCCGACGCCAAAGACGCGGTGGCTCAAGGGCGCTCACCTTATCTGGCGAAGGCGACGGTTAAGCATGAGCTCGCGGTAGACGACATTTCCGAGGGGGCGAAGGTCGGCGATACGGTGTGCGTTGAGATCGTGGTGCGAGCCGCGACGATGTTGGGGCGCGCGCTCTCGGCCATGATCGCATGGGGCAACCCGGCGAGGATCATCATCGGGGGCTCGGCGATAGCGCACAACGAGCTGTTCTTGACGGTGTTGCGGCAAACGATTCAGGTTTCCACTTTGGCGTCTTTCTATGAAAACCTGGAAATCGTCCAGGGGGATCCCGAGCAAAGAGAACTTGTAACTGGTGCCGTCGGGTTGGTGGTGGAGTACTTGATTTCACCGCCATATCTGGCCGCGTGGGGGCCGGGGGGCAGCCCTGCCGACTGCCCTGAGATGCAATCTTGAGCTCAGCGTTCTCCAGCTCGGGATACAAGCTTGTCCCCCGGCCTCTCGCTACGCCAAACTTGAAATCCCAATAGTTTCGCCGTAACAACCAGCATCGACGGCATCACGCAAACCAACGCGCTTGCAATCGAGGGCGGCACCCAATGGCACCATCTGCGACCTCGACCGGAGGCACTAACGCAAATGGCTGAACTTCAGTTCGAGAGTGAAGACGCAAGCCTGCCTCCTATCCGCATGCCAAATTGCAAAAATAGAAGACTTGCGCATGGAATATGCGTAAGATTATGGGCGTCAACTCGATGGGGAGGGGAAATGAAGGAGAAGTTCGACGCCATCGTCATCGGATCCGGGCCTGGAGGCTCGGCGGCGGTTCGGGAACTCACCGAAGGCGGCCTTGACGTGCTTTTGCTTGAGGCTGGGAAGAAGCTGGAACCTACTGACTACGAGCCCCCGGCGTCCGGGAAACTCAAGGCTAGAGGGATGGATTTGCTGCCTAGGGCAATAGCCATGGCCAAAGGGCAGATCACCCAGGCTCGGAGACCCTACTTCTCTGAGCGTTCGGGACGCTTCCTCGTCAACGATGTCGAAGACCCGTATACGACGCCGATCTCGCGGCCCTACCTATGGATTCGGGGAAAGCTGGTCGGCGGGAGGATGCAAAGCTACGGGCGAGTCCTCCAGCGCATGAGTGATCTCGACTTTCGCTGCGCCTCCCTCGACGGGCAGGGAGCTGACTGGCCCATCGACTATGCCGAACTTGAGCCCTGGTACGACCGGGTTGAAGAGCTGGTCGGGGTTGCCGGAGACGCAGACGGGCTGGAACACCCGCCCGACGGCAAGTACGCGGCCCCAGGGTTTCTTTCCTCGCTGGAACGCGAGTTCAAGAACAAGGTGGAGTCGCGTTGGCTAGATCGCCGCGTCATCTCCTGGCGCACCCAGCTGCCGTTCGCTGACCGTATCCCGCCGGGACTGGCCGCAGCCGAGCAAACGGGTAAGCTGACCGTCCGTCCCTTGTCGGTGGTGACCAAGGTCGTTACCGACGCGCGTACGGGGCTGGCTACGTGCGTCGAGTTCAAGGATCGGGGTAGCGGGGAAGAGTACCGCGCGTATGCCGACAGCTTCTTGCTGTGTTGCTCGACGATCGAAACCATTCGGCTGCTGCTGGCCTCCGCCAGCCGATGGCACCCAGGCGGCCTTGGCAATTCCTCCGGGACGCTCGGGCGCTACTTCATGGATCAGACCGTCTCCGTCGGGTACTACGACTCACCCGCACACTTGGGCTTGTGGGAGAAGGATCCGGTGTTGAGCGTCGATCCGCTTGGGCCGCCCGGGGGAGTGCTGATACCCCGCTACGACAATCTCGACGGCAAAGCTCGCGGCTTCGCGCGCGGGATCTCCTTCCAGGGAATGGGAGGGCGGATGCCCGTGCCCGCTGATTGCCCTGCCTCATTTGGGTTGGGAAGCTTTGGGGAGATGCTGCCAAGCTTCTCCAATCGGGTGCGGCTCAGCCCGATCAAAGACCGCTGGGGTATGCCGATTCCCCACATTGACCTGTCGATGGGAGAAAACGATCGCAAGCTGCTGGATCGCTCCTTGGTGCACCTGCGCGAGATGATCGGCGAATGCGGGTTCCGCATCAACTTCATCGCCTCCAACGCTGGGGTGGACTCGCGCTGGCCGGACTTCAACGTGATCCAACGCCAGATATTCAAGCTCGGCTCGCGCACCTCGATCATCTTGGGTGCCGCCATCCACGAGTGCGGCGGCGCGCGCATGGGCGACGACCCGACGCGCTCGGTGGTGAACTCGCGTAACCAGCTCTGGGACGCTCCCAACGTATTGGTATGTGACGGCGCTGCCTTCGTATCGTCGGGCACTGTTGGTCCGGCGCTCACGATCATGGCCCTGGCGGCTCGCGCGGGTGACTTTGTGGCTGGCCAGAACGGGAAGCTGACTGAAGCTTAGAGAGAATAGAAATACATAGTGGGGCCGGGCGCGTGCGCCCGGCCCCTGTTATGTGGTGGGTGGGGTGTC
>JAISTE010000106.1 GCA_031272825.1 Propionibacteriaceae bacterium
ATGCGGAGTAAAGATCCTGCGACTTCCCGCAGGATGACGGGTTAGGGGTGTGTGCAGGATGACGGGTTGGGGTGGTGTGCAGGCTCACGGGTTGGGGTGGTGTGCAGGCTCACGGGTTAGGACGGCATTGTCGACCCATGATGTTACTTGGGCGCGGCCGTCGACCCGCGCACGACAAGGGATGTCGCCAGGGTGAGGTTGTCCGTCACCGGTTCCGTCCCCTCGTTCATCTGCAGCAGGATGCGCGTGGCCTGCCGGGCCATGTCCTCCAGCGGCTGGCGGATCGTCGTCAGCCCTGGAATCATCCAATCGGAGAGCAGCGAATCGTCGAAGCCGACGACCGAGAGGTCTTCAGGAATGCGCAGGCCCAGCTCAGCGGCCGCCTTGTACACGCCCAAGGCCTGCAGATCCGAACCGGCGAAGATCGCGGTGGGACGGTTGCGCTGGGAGAGCATCTTCAGCCCCTGCCGATACCCGCCGGACTGGTGAAAATTCCCAAAGGCGACGTAGGAGGCGGGAACCTTCAACCCGGCCCGGGCCATCCCAGTGTTGAAGCCGTCGAGCCGTTCTTGCGAACAGGCCAACTCCCTGACCCCGGAGATGATCCCGATCTTGCGGTGCCCCAAACCCGCCAGATGTTCGACGGCCTGCCTCCCGCCGTCCACATTAGATGCGGCGACCGTGGGTACGCCGGGAGGTGCGGCACCGACCGGATCGACGAGCACATACGGGATGCGCAGACGCTCCAGCTCCTTCTCCCAGCCCTCACCGAGCTGCGAGACGACCAGCACCAGGCCGTCGGAGTGGCGCTTGGAAAGCCGATCCAACCAAGGCCGATTGCCGACCTCCCGCCCGTGGGAGACCGATACCACAACCCCGGCCCCCGCCCGGGCCGCCTCCGCCTCGACGCCGGCCAAAACCAGCAGCGACCACGGCGAATCCATCCCGCGCATCACCAGATCGATGAGCTTGGCCGGCTCCTTGCTCTCGCGCTGCTGATAGCCCAACTGCTTGGCGATCGCCAGAATCTCGTCGCGTTTGGCCGCCCCCACACCGGGACGTCCGTTCATCACCTTCGACGCCGTCCCCAGGGAAACCCCCGAAGCCTCGGCCACATCGCGCAAGGAAACCATGGGCGAAGCATACGCGAAAGTTTCGCGGGAATGTGCGTGAACTGCCAGAAGCTATCGATTTGGATAAAGCGGCCCTTGTAGAGTCCTCGTGTAAAGACGAACAACGAAAGTTTCGCGCGTCCAACTCCGTAAAGATGTAGGAGCAGCTATGAAAGCTTGGCAAAACCCCACCTTGGGCACCGGCGAGAGGGTCGAGGCGCTGCTGGCCGAGATGACCCTTACCGAGAAGATCGCCCAGCTCGGGGCCTACTGGGATCACTCCAAGGAAACCGACGTAGCCTCCGTCGGGCTAACCGAAGTGAACCCCGAGGGGCAGGTCGCTCCCGACGCCTTCACCGGGGCCGAACCTGAGGGGCAAGTGGCCCCCGACGCCGGGGCGGCTCAGAGCGAAACTTTCGAGAAGGCGGCGGTTCACGGCCTGGGGCACATCACCCGCGTGTTCGGAACCCGCCCGGTGTCCGTCGAACAGGGAATGGCCGAGCAGGCCTACTACCAGAACTTCCTGATCGACAACACCCGGCTGGGAATCCCGGCCATCGTGCACGAGGAATGTTTAGCTGGACTGACGGCCTACTCGGCTACCGCCTACCCGGTGCCTCCATCGTGGGGAGCAAGCTTCGACCCCGAGCTGGCCTACGCCATCGGCAAGGCCATCGGCCAGGACATGCGCGAACTGGGCGTCCACCAGGGGCTCGCCCCCCTGCTCGACGTCACCCGCGACTACCGCTGGGGCCGCGTTGAGGAAACGGTGGGGGAGGACCCCTACCTGGTCGGCACCATCGGCACCGCCTACGTTCGGGGCCTGCAAACGTCCGGGATCGACGCCACGCTAAAGCACTTCGCCGGGTACCCGGCCTCGAAGGCCGCACGCAACCACGCTCCCGTTTCAATGGGCTGGCGTGAGCTGCGAGATGTGATGCTCACCCCCTTCGAGATGGCGGTGCGGGTCGGCGGTGCCAGATCGGTGATGAACTCCTACTGCGACATCGACGGCGTTCCCGCCCTGGCCAGCGGGAAGCTGCTAACCGACATCCTGCGCGGCGAATGGGGCTTCAGCGGAACCGTCGTCTCCGATTACTGGGCCGTGCCTTTCCTGCACCGCGAGCACCTGATCGCCCCGACGCTTGGGAAGGCCGCCGCCATTGCGCTGGAAGCTGGGCTGGACGTCGAATTGCCTGATTCCACCGGGGTGTCCGAGCTGAAGCCGCTCGTCGAATCCGGGCAGGTACCGCTGGAGCTCATAGACCAAGCCGTCCGCAGAGTGCTGAGGGCCAAGTGCCGCCACGGGCTGCTCGACGAGGGCTGGCGTTCGCCCGCTCCCGAAAGCATCGACTTGGACAAGGGTACTAGCCGAGAGCTGGCCCGCTGGGGTGCCGAAGAGGCGGTGGTGCTGCTTGCCAACGACGGGATCTTGCCGCTGACCTCCCCCGGGCGCGTCGCGGTGATCGGGCCGGTCGCGGGCGAGCCGCGCACGCTGTTCGGCTGCTACTCCTTCCCCAACCACGTGCTCTCGCGCTACCAAGGAGCACCGCTGGGCATCGCCGCGGCCTCGATTCTCGACAAGCTGGGGGAGCGCTTCACTTGCGAGTACGTTCCCGGCACCGATTTCCGAGACCCCGACGAATCGGGTATCCAGGGTGCGGTGGAGGCGGCCAAGAACGCCGACGTCGTGATCTTGACCTTGGGTGACATCGCCGGGTTGTTCGACCGCGGCACCTCCGGCGAGGGCTGCGACGCCGAAACCCTGGAGCTGCCAGGTGCCCAGGCCAAGCTCGCCGACGCCATCCTCGCGCTCGGCAAGCCGGTGATAATGCTGTTGGTCTCGGGCCGCCCCTACGCGCTGGGCCGCTACGCGCCGAGGGTGAACGCCATCGTGCAGGCGTTCATGCCCGGAGAAGAGGGGGCGGGTGCAATCGTCGACGTCATCACCGGCGCCCGCGAGCCCATCGGCCACCTGCCGCTGTCCATCCCAAATCACGTCGGCGGCCAGCCCGGCACCTACCTGGGAGGCAAACTCGCCCAGGCCTCCGCCGGAATCTCCAACCTCGACCCGACACCGCTCTACCCGTTCGGCTACGGGCTTTCGTATACCAGCTTTGCGTACGGCTCGCTTTCGCTCTCCGCTGACTCCATCCCCTCCGACGGAACGGTGGAGGTTTACGTCGAGGTGCGAAACACCGGCTCAAGATTCGGAGTCGCGGTTCCGCAGTTGTATCTAAGCGACGAATACGCCGAGGTCGTCCGCCCGGTGAAGCAGCTTGTCGGCTTCGCGCGCGTCGAGCTCGAGCCTGGCCAGACCAAGCGGGTCACGTGGCAGCTCCACGCCGATCGCACGGCCTTCGTCGGCGCCGCCGAGCGCTTCATTGTTGAGCCGGGGAAGTTCAAGCTCGCGGTCGGTGAGCATGCGGGCGAGCCCCGTCTCGAAACCGAGTTCGAAATCACCGGCGAGCGCCGGGACGTGCATACTGGCCGCATCCTCGAAACGCCGACGGAGGTTGAAACGTGCTGAAAGACAAGTCTGCGGCCGAGCTAGCCGACTACTACGGGCAGGTGGAACTGCCCGGCGACTTCGATGCCTTCTGGGAAGAGACCATCGCCCAATCCCGGGCTAAAGCCCAGCCGCCGGTGCTGGAGCTGGTCGAACAAACCCCGGTTTTGGACATCTTCGACCTCACGTTTTCCGGTTTCGATGGCGAACCCATTAAGGGCTGGGTGCGGGTACCCAAGGGTGTGGACAAGGCCGCTGTGGTCGTCAGCTATGTGGGCTACAACGGCGGACGCGGGCACTGGTTGGAGAACCTGACGTGGGCGTCGCTGGGGTTCGTGAGCGTGCAGATGGATTCGCGCGGTCAGGGGTCGGGATGGTCGCTGGGGGACACCCCAGATCCCCACGGTTCCGGCCCGCAGATCCCCGGCGTGATGACTAAGGGCATCAGCTCGCGCGAGGACTACTACTATCGCCGCCTGCTCACCGACGCGGTGCTTTGTGCCGACGCTGCGGCCAGCTTGAAGTGGTCGAACGGTCTGCTGTTTACCGTGGGCGACAGCCAGGGCGGGCTGATGTCGCTGACCGCGGCGGCCCTGTCGGACAAGGTCACCCGCTCCTTCGCCGCGGTGCCGTACATGTGCGACATCCGCCACGCGGTAGAGACGACGGAAGACCGCCCGTTTGCCGAGATCAGCGATTACCTGGGCGTCCACCGCACCGAGGTTGAGGCCGTCTATAAGGTGCTGGGCTACTTCGACGGCGTGAACTTCGCCCGCAAAGCCAAGGTTCCGGTGTTCATGACGGTAGGCATGGAAGATTCGGTAGTCCCGGCCTCGACGGTCTTCGCCGCCTACAACAACTGTCCCACTCGCAAGCGGCTGCAAGTCTGGACCCACAACGGCCACGAGTCCGGCGAGATCTACGACGTTGTACTGGCCCGGGAGTTCTTCGAGGCCTAAGCTTATGCACCAATGTGCATAAATGCCGTTATCTGCTTGATTACGGCTCCGGAAGTGTTTTCCCGCGGCTAAACTTTCCGCAAAACTACGCGTAAGGGGCATAGTGGGGAAAACAATGAAGTACTTGTGCGCGCTCGCGGTTTCGGCGGCGCTCGCAATAGGCCCGATGTCGGGCGTTAACCCGGCGCAGGCGGCCACTGCCGATGCGCTGCAATCTCCGATGAGCAAGATCTACTTGCTCAACCACACGTCGATCCAGCTGCCGGTCGTGGCAACCGCCAATAACAAGGTGGTTTCTGCCAAGATCAGCTACAAGTCCTCCAATAAGAAGGTGCTTTCGGTATCTTCCAAGGGCTTGCTGAAGGCCGGTTCGATAAAGAAGACGACAAAGGTCACCATCACCGCTAAATCCGGGAAGGTCACCAAGAAGTTCACCGTCTACGTGGTCAAGAAGCGCGCCAACGTGAAGGCGAGCGTTAAGGTGCCCTCGACCATTGCCGTCGGGGAAACCAAGTGGGCCACCGCCTCCGCGGGCAAGGGCACCAACGCCACCATGAACTTCACCTCCGGGCAGAAGGCCTATCTGACCGCCGATAAGTACGGCAAACTCACCGGGCTGAAGGCCGGGAAGATCAAGCTGACGGTGCGCGTGCGCACCACCAAGATCGTCAAGTACGTGAACGTCGTGCCCGCCGCCGACCCGTTCGCCGACGAGGCTTCGGCAGGGATATACGACGGCATCAACCGGTACCGCGCGCTTCTCGGGCTCTCCCCGATACAGTCATCCAGCGCCGCCATGATGCAGTTCGCCATCGGGACGGCCGCCGGGCACTCGTCGCTGAAGAAGTCGGGGCCGACGGTTCGCGTCCACCGCGGGCTGTGCGAGGCTGGGCATAACATCCAGAACCTCAATACCTTCAACAAGAAGGCCGACCACTACGAGTTCAGCGAGTACATCAAGACCTCGGATCTGAAGAAGTACGGCACTAACTACGGGAAAGCGTTCTTCGAGGATCTGCTTGCGCAGCTGGCTAAGGAAATCGAGGGTGACACCGGCGATCCTTCCGTAGGTGCAACCCACAACTACGCCCTGGATTCGTTCCAGAACTTCATGGCACCTGGCAATATCGCTGACCTGGCCGTGACGATGCGAGATGCGGGAGACGGCTACTACCAGATCGGTATCGCCTTCTCGAACAAGACGGTGGCGACCCAGGACAAGCGCAACATCATCTGGGCAACCGCTTCCGAGACCGTCCCGCAGCTCTAGCTTTACCGCGAGATAACTAACGGTTCACCCCATCTCGAACTAGACTCGGGGCCTAGCGATACAGCCTTTTGGCTGGCCCCATATTGCGGTGCATAGGAAGGTTCGAGATGGGAAATGAACCCCGTTACCCCGGTTTGCCCGAGGTCATTAACGGCAACGGCGCTGTCGCACACGTGATGCGGCACGTCTGCGGCGGCGTGATCGGCTATCCCATCACGCCCTCCACCGAAATCTCCGAGACCTTCGAGGCCTACCGCGCCGAGGGGCAGCTGAACGTCTGGGGGAAACATCCGTTCTTCGTCGAGGCTGAGGGTGAACACTCCGCGCAATCCGGTGCGCTCGGCGCGGCCCTGACGGGCGGAAACTACATCTCCAACGCCTCCTCCTCGCAGGGCATCTTGTACGCCCTCGAATCCCACTACGTCACCGCCGGGAAGAAGATCGGCGGGTTCGTGTTGCAGGTGGCTGCGCGCGTCGTCTCCAAGCATTCGTTGAACGTGATGGCCGGGCACGACGACATCTACGCGCTGCTGCCCGCCGGCTACACCATCTTGTTCGGCTCCAACCCCCAAGAGGCCGCCGACCTGGCCGCCATCTCCTACAAGGTCTCCGCCGAATCGCTGATTCCGGTGGCCAACACCATGGACGGTTTCGCCACCTCCCACGTGATGAGCGAGGTACTGCTTCCCGAACCCGAGCTCTTGCGCGAATACCTGGGCGATCCCGCCGGACGCATCCAATGCCCGACGGTCGCACAAGAGATCTTGTTCGGAGCTAAGGGCCGCACGTGGCAGTTGGGCGAGTTCGCCCGTCGGCATGGGATCGAGATGGGGGAGTGGCTGAACGCGAACACCGACGCCATCGAGCGTGATGACCGCACGCTGCTGGAAACTGCACCCGTGCCTCAGGATCTCAAAGCGGCGTTCGCCAGGGCCTGGAAGAACGCCTGGGCCAAGGGCACCCGGCAGCGGGTTCCCGCGCTCGTCGACGTCAACAACCCCGGCCTTACCGGCCCGGTACAGAACCAGCCCGACTTCCAGGCCGGGGCCGCCGACCACCGCACCCACTTCGCCTCCGCTGTGCCTGCCATCGTGCGCGCGGCCATGGCCGAATACTCGGCGCTCACCGGGCGCGAATACTCGGTGATCCAACGCTATGGGGACGCCGACGCCGAGGAAGTGCTCGTCGCCTTGGGCTCAATCACCGACGACATCCAGGCCGTCCTCCCGCATCTGCAGGCGCAGGGGCGCAAGGTAGCCGTCGTCTCGGTGAAATTGCTCAGCCCCTTTCCCGAGGAAGAGTTTGTCGCAGCCCTCGCCGGGGCCAAGTCCGTCACCATCATGGAACGCTCGGAGGACACGGCCCTCACCCGTCTGGCGACGCAGGCGCTGTACCGAGCCGGGGTCAATGTGCCGTTGACTACGGCAATCTATGGTTTGGGCGGGCACGATGTGCAGCCGCGCGACCTGGTCGCCGCCTTCGACAACACCCGCGCGCGCATGAGCGGCGGGGGAGCGCCGCTGGTCTACCTGGGCTCGCGCTTCTTCACTGAGGGCGCGCAAGGATCGCTCGCCGAGCTGCAAGAGAAGATGCGCGCCGCCTATCCGGGCACCGAACTCATGCAGCTGGAAACCGGTGAGAACCCGCAGCTGCTGCCCGAGCAGGCGATCCGCATCCGCTTCCACTCCGTCGGCGGCTACGGCACCATCGCGACCGGCAAGCTGCTCACCGACATCTTGTCCGGCGTGCTCGGGATGCGCTCGAAGTCCGCGCCCAAGTACGGCTCCGAGAAATCCGGCGCGGCCACCAACTACTACCTCACGCTCTCGCCCGAGCCGGTGCTGCTCACCAACGCCGAGCTTGAGGACGTCGAGGTGGTGGTGGCCCCCGACCACATGGTTTTCAAGCACACCAACCCGCTGAAGGGCCTGGTGCGCGGCGGCACATTCATCATGCAGACGGACGCCGAGCCAGAGGCCGTGTGGCGCTCGCTCCCGGCCTACGCGCGG
>JAISTE010000050.1 GCA_031272825.1 Propionibacteriaceae bacterium
GGCCGCGCCCCGGGGGTGAGGTTGTCGGCGCGGGGTTGACGCGGATGGAGTACCGCGGCTACGACTCGGGTGGGGTCGCCGTCGTCGACGACGGCCAGCTCGCTTTCCGCAAGAAGGCCGGGAAAATCGTCAATCTTGAAGCCGAGCTCCAGGCCCATCCGCTTCCCGAATCCGGCACCGGGCTCGGCCACACCCGCTGGGCGACCCACGGCGGGCCGTCGGACAAAAACGCCCACCCGCACATCTCTCAAAACGGCCGGGTGGCACTGATCCACAACGGCATCATCGAGAACTTCGCCGCGCTGCGTGCCGAGCTCGAAGAGCAGGGCATCGAGTTCCAATCCCAGACCGACACCGAGACCGCCGCCCAGCTGCTCGGCATAGAGGTAGACAAGGGTATCGAGCTGGCCCAGGCCATGCGGAACGTCTGCAAGCAGCTTGAAGGCGCGTTCACCCTAGTCGCTATTGATTCGCAGGCACCGGGAAAGGTGGTAGCCGCGCGCAGGAACTCGCCGCTGATCGTCGGCGTTGGTGAGGGCGAACACTTCCTGGCCTCGGACGTCGCTGCGTTTATTGAGTACACCAACGAGGCCATCGAGCTGGGCCAAGATCAGGTCGTCGAAATCACGGCCACTACCGCCACCGTAACCGATTTCGACGGCAACCCCGCGCAGTCCAAGCCGTTCACCGTCACCTGGGATCTATCGGCTGCCGAGAAAGGCGGCTACGACTGGTTCATGCGCAAGGAGATCTACGAACAGCCCAAGGCCGTCGCCGATACCTTGCTCTCGCGTTTCACCAAAGACGGCGAACTCAAGCTCGACGAAATCCGCATCCCCGAATCCGAGCTTCGGATGGTGGACAAGATCATCATCGTCGCTTGCGGCACCGCATATCACGCGGGGCTGGTGGCCAAGTACGCGATCGAACACTGGACGCGCGTTCCCTGCGAGGTGGAGATCGCCTCCGAGTTCCGCTACCGCGACCCGATCATCTCCGCCCACACGCTGGTGGTCACGATCTCCCAATCCGGCGAGACGGCCGACACCCTGATGGCCATCCGCCACGCGCGCGAGCAGCACGCCAAGGTCGTCGCGATTTGCAACACCAACGGGGCGACGATCCCGCGCGAGTCCGACGCCGTCATCTACACGCACGCGGGCCCTGAGATCGGCGTCGCCTCCACCAAGGGTTTCACCACCCAGCTGGCCGCCTGCTACCTGCTCGGCCTGTATCTCGCCCAGGTACGCGGCACGATGTTCGCCGACGAGACGGGCCGGTGGATGCGCGAGCTCTCGGCCATGCCGGACAAGATGCAGCAGGTCTTGGACGGAACCCAGCAGATCCTCGACCTGTCCAAGGACTTCATGGACAAGGAATCGGTTTACTTCCTGGGCCGCCACGTCGGCTACCCGACCGCGCTGGAGGGCGCGCTCAAGCTCAAAGAAATCTCCTACCTGCACGCCGAGGGCTTCCCCGCCGGCGAACTCAAGCACGGTCCCATCGCGCTCATCGACAAGGGGGTTCCGGTGTTCACCGTCGTCCCGGCAAAGGGCCGCGATCAGTTGCACGACAAAATGATTTCCAACATCCAAGAGGTGCGCGCGCGCGGGGCACTTTCCGTGGTGCTGGCCGAGGAGGGCGACGCCGAAGTAGAGCCTTTCGCCGACGTTCTGGTTCTGCTGCCCGAAGTGCCCACGATCTTGCAGCCGATGGTCGCGATCCTGCCGCTGCAGCTGTTCGCCTGCGAACTGGCCACGCTGAAGGGCTACGACGTCGACCAGCCGAGAAACCTGGCCAAGTCAGTGACGGTGGAGTAGCGCTGACCGGTGCGCTAGCGCTGCTCGCTGGCGGCGTTCTCGTCCGCAGACGGAAGAAGTAGCCGATCACTTCACTTTCGCGCTCGTCTTCACTGACGTCCAGGAAGAGTAGTACTTGGTGCCGTCGACCGTCCGATAGGAACGCACGGAAACTTGGTACTTCTTGCCTTTCTTCAGCTTCTTGATGGTGAGCGTCTTGGCCTTTACCGACTTCTTCGTCCAGGCGCTCTTACCCTTGAGGCGGTAGCGCACCTGGTATCCGGTGATCGTGCCCGACGGTTTCTTCCAGGAAACCTTGAGCTGCTTCTTGCCGACCGTCAGCTTCACCGAGCCCGGCTTCTTGGGAGCGGCTACTGTCGAGGTCTTAGATTTCGGGAACGGATCCCAGCTGGCGTCGTGCCAGCCGCGGTCGGGGCTGAACTCGGCCCAGATCGACTCAATTCCGCCCACGTTGAACTTGATGTACTGAGCGTCAGCCCAGTCGGTACCGATCGGGAAAAAGACCCTGATCTCTTCCCACTCCCGCGGATACAGGGTGTAGCCGTAGTAGCCGCAGTAGCTGTAGGCCGTACTGCATGTGACGGTGGTGATGTTCAGGCCTACCGGGGTCTTTCCGTCACGCAGCCAATAGGCCTTTACGTCGGGGAAACTGGTGACGGGCATTCCCTCGGATGTCGACGGGTTGAAGATCAGCGCCCCGCCGTAGCTGCCGTCGCTTGAGGTCACCCATCCGACCGAACGGGTGAGCGCCGCGGTTCCGAAGATGTGAGATTTGACGTCGGTGGCGACCTTCGGAATCCAAACAGCCCGGGCTTGGGCTGGGGCGGCGGGGGCCGCGAGAAGCGCTGCGGCAAGCGAGAGGGATGCGGCGGCTGAGAGCAGTCGGGTTGAAAGGAGCTTCTTCATTGGTGTCCTCCTCCAAGTTAGAGCTTGGGGGAGATGCTATCGGTTACCAATCAAAGAAAACCACCGAAATCCAGTGATCGGGCTGGATTTCGTTTTCAGGCCCCCAGTGCCCGGTCCAGATCCTCGATCAGATCGTCGACGTTCTCGATGCCGATCGACAGGCGCACCATCTCCGGGGCGACCCCTGCCTCCTTGAGCTCTTCTTCGGTGAGCTGCGAGTGGGTCGTCGTCGCGTTGTGGATGGCTAGGGATTTTGCATCCCCGATGTTGGCCAGGTGGGAGAACACGTTCAGGGATTCGATGAACTCGGCACCTGCCGCGCGCCCGGCTTTGAGGCCGAACGAGAGCAGCCCGCCGTAGCCGCGGCCGGTGAGTACCCGGTCGGCGATGGCCTTGTCGGGGCTTGATTCCAGACCCGGGTAGTTCACCCACGCGACCTTCGGATGCGCCTCTAGGTGCTTGGCGATCGTCAGAGCGTTCGACGAATGCCGCTCCATGCGCAGGTGCAGGGTTTCGGTTCCTTGCAGCAGCAAGAAAGAGTTGAACGGCGAGATCACCGCGCCCGTGTTGCGCAGCAGCACCGTGCGCGCCCGGGTGATGTACGCCGCCGCCCCCGCGGCCTCAGTCCAAACCGTCTCGTGGTAGGCGTGGTCTGGGCCGGTCATGAGCGGGAAGCGAGCCGAGTTGGCCGTCCAATCGAACTTTCCCGAATCGACGATCACGCCGCCCATCGTCGTCCCGTGCCCGCCCAGATACTTGGTGGCCGAGTGCACCGAAACGTCGACGCCGTGGTCGAAAACCTGGCAAAGATAAGGGCTGGGAACCGTGTTATCGACGATGAACGGCAGCCCCAGCGCGTGCGCGGCCTCGCTCCAGGCGTCCAGATCGATGACGTTGATGGCCGGGTTTCCGATGCTCTCGCCGAATACCAGCTTGGTTTTGGCGTCGACGTGCGCTTCGAGCGCCGAAGGATCGCGCGGATCGACGAACCGAGCCTCGATCCCGTACTGGGCCAGTGTGTGGGCGAACAGCGCGAAGGTTCCGCCGTAAAGCGTCGAGAGTGCGACGATGTTATCGCCCGCGCTGGTCAGGTTCAGCACCGCATAGGTGATGGCCGCCGCTCCCGAGGACGTCGACAGGGCCCCGACCCCGCCCTCGAGCGCGTTCACACGCTGTTCGAAGACGTCATTGGTCGGGTTGGTGATGCGCGTATAGATATTGCCGGGGGTGCGCAGGGCGAACAGATCGGCGGCGTGCTCGGTGGAATCGAAGACGTAGGACGCGGTTTGGTAGATCGGCACCGCCCGCGCGTGGGTTGCCGGATCGGCCTGCTCCTGCCCGGCGTGAACTGCGATGGTCTCAAGGTGGGTCATGCGGGCAGTCTATATGCGCCGGGGCCGCTGCTCTTGGGTCATCTCGCCGCGCCAAGCCTCGACGTTCTCCTGAGAGCCGCACTGCACCCGAACGGTTTCGTCCTTTCGGTTGAAGGCGGTTGGAATAGCGCTGGCCGGGCATATCTCCCGGTTCCGGGCATGACGAAAACCGTCGCAGCCACTACGCTGAACATCATGCGTTACGTCGTCATCATGGCTGGCGGTTCCGGCACGCGCCTGTGGCCGCTGTCCAAACAAGGAACCCCGAAACAGCTCCTTAAGATCATCGAGGGGAAGTCGCTGCTGCAGAAGGCTTTCGAGCGGGCCACAGCGCTGGTGCCCGCCGAGCAGGTGCTGGTGGTGACGGGCAAGCCCTACCTGGACGTCGTCAAGGGGCAGCTTCCCGAGGTGAAGGACGAGAATCTGCTGGGGGAGCCCGAGGGCCGCGATTCCCTGAACGCCGCTGCGTGGGCCGCAGCCGTCATCGCTGAGCGTGACCCGGAGGCCGTCATCGCGCAGGTCACCGCGGACCACCTGATCGATCCGCTGAAGAAATTCGTCAAGGCCTTCGAGAAGGCGTTCACCGTTGCCGAAGAGTCGCCGAAGACGTTGGTGACCCTGGGCGTCATCCCGACCTTCGCCCATACAGGCTTCGGCTATATTCGCCGCGGCGAGAAGATCCCCGAAGTCAAGGGCGCGTTCAAGGTGGACAAGTTCGTTGAAAAGCCCAAGCGCAAGGTCGCCGAGGAGTACCTGTCCTCGGGCAAGTACTGGTGGAACTCGGGCATGTTCGTGTGGCGGGCGTCGACCTTCCTGGCGCTGCTCAAGCAGTACTTCCCGGAGAACTACAAGGGCGTCACCGAGATCGCCAAGGATCCCGCGAAGGTGGACGAGATCTTCCCGACCTTGGTCAAGACCTCCATCGACTACGGGATCATGGAGCCGGTCACCAACGGCAAATCCAAGGCGACGGTCGTGGTCGTGGCGCTGAACGTCGATTGGCGTGACGTCGGCGGGTTCGGTTCGCTGGCCGAGATCCTCGATAACGACGCCCAGGGCAACTCCACCTACGGCAACACCATCACGCTGGACGCCCACGACAACATCATCTACAACGACGAAGACGACTCGATCATCGGTGTCATCGGGGTCAACGATCTGGTGATTGTGCGCACGGCGGATGCGACGCTGGTCGTCCCTGCTGACAAGGCCGAGAAGATCAAGAAGCTGGTGGCCAAGCTGGCCGAGCGCGACGCGCGGTTCGTGTAGGAGTTCGTCAAGAACGCCCGCCTAGATTGTGAACTTTCACCGCTGGGCGGTTCCAACTCCCATGCGTGCGGTAGGGTCGGAGCAAGGAGGGAAAATGGCTGCCTCATTCGACCTGGATCGTTCAGCCGCTGAAGCTTGGACGGCGTTCGCTGAGCGCTTGGGCGAGGTGGTTTCTGTCATGGAACCGGGGGCCACTCTCACGCTGAGTTCGCACGAATCCGAGCTCGAAGAAGACGAGCCGTTCGTGCGCTTTTCGTGTGACGAAAACTACGACATCCTTTCCGAGGTTTCCGGCAACGACGTCCTGGGCCCGGAATTCCAGCTGTGCCGCGAGCAGCAGGTGAAGTTGGCCGAGCTTGGTTGGAATCCTCCCAACCCCGATGCCGAGCCCGCCGAACCCAACTACTGGAGGGTCGCCAAGCAGGAATACTCGCAGTTGATCGCGGAGGCCGCGGTGGCCGTCCTGGATGAGGTTTTCCAAATCATGCACCCGGCCTTCCTGGCCTCCGACCAGCTCAACGAAATCCTGAACCCCGCGCACGGCGAGCCGCAGGCCTTCAGCGGCGACATCGCGGCGGCGGTGATGCCGAGCTCGCAGGCGGATCTGAAGAACATCGTCGAGCAGACGCTGTTGTGTGCCACGGACGTCACCCCGATGCTCACCCCCGACGGCGAGTTCGCCATCCGCTACGGCTCTTCCATGGTGTTCATCCGGGCCACGGCGGACGCCCGCGAGGTGATGGTCTTCTCGCCGATCGTCCACGACGTAGAAGGCCGCACGCGCGCAGCCGAGCTGCTGATGGATCTAAACGTGGGGGCCCGCTACGTGAAATTCATCCTGCTGGCCGACCGCGTCTTCATCTCGATCTCCATGATGGCCCACCCCTTCGTCCCTGCCCACCTGCTAGAAGCCCTGCGCCTGATCTCCCAACTAGCTGACGAGCTAGACGAACGCCTAGCCGAAACCCTAAGAGGTGAAACCTACTTCGAGGGCCCGGGAAGAGGGTGAGAGCCAGACTTTGGCGGAAGATCCTGCGGATCGGCAAGCCGTGCGTGAGTCTGAGACCCCTCCAAAAATGCAGGGCTCTCCATTCACTTGTCCTCCACGCTGGAGCCGGCTAAGCCGTGTTGTCGGTAAAACCTTGTTTGATCTTGCCTAGTGCGGTTTCAGCCTACTGCATGGCTCGAGCTTTCTCGCCGGATCTCAGGTTGCGGACTCTTGCGAACGGAGCGAGGTTGCGTGCTGCAAGAATCTGCGAATGAGAAGCTGTTCTCAGCAAGCTCAATGGATTTGGCTGTTGAGCGACGCCGCAATCTCAGAGGTGGCATTCCCGAGTGCGTGCGGGATCAGCCGAGCATCATCAAGAAGGCCTTGCCATGTGCCATGGATGCGTCTTCTCTACCGTGAGGACGGAAATTTTCTTTATTTCCCCCGTGGAGTAGTATCAATAGCGATACTGTAAGGGCATGAATGAAGTCGCCGGTCTGATCGCCAAGATGCGGGCCAACCCAGCAGGGGTGCGGTTCGCGGATTTGGAACGGGTGGCAAAGGCATACTTCGGGGAACCACGCCAAAGCGGCGGATCCCACGAGGTGTTCAAGATGCCGTGGGCAGGAGACCCGCGGGTAAACATCCAGAACTTCAAGGGCAAAGCCAAGCCCTACCAGGTGAAACAAGTGCTTGCAGCTATCGAGAAGCTGGAGCGGCTCGAAGCAGATACAGACGGGTCAGAAGAAGAGGAGAAGGAAGCATGAGCGACGTTGCATCGCACTACTCGTATCGGGTGCATTGGTCCGCCGAAGACGACATGTTTGTCGGCACGGTGGCAGAACTACCGTCGTTGTCGTGGCTGGCCGATGAGCAGGTCGAGGCCTTTACGGGCATCGTTCGCGCAACCCAGGAGGCGGTGGCTGATATGGAAGCGGCTGGTGAGCCTGTCCCAGAAGCCTTTGCTGATAGGGAGTATTCAGGCAAGTTCCTGGTTCGTGTCCCTCCCGAAGAACACCGACGTCTAGTTGTGGATGCAGCAGAACAGCACGTCTCCCTGAATCGACTTGCTGCGGTACGCCTGGCTCGGGTGTGAACACCCCTAAGCGGTACCGCTAAGCACGCTTCGGATTTGGATCGTGACGCGGAACCCAGTCCCACCACACCCTGGTTGGGCACGCGCGCGCAAAGACAAGTAAGCTTGCCCTTGACTGTAAAGGAACACGATGCCGAAGTACTATGACGGGCCGCCCAGAGTGCTGGTGGGCTACGACGGTACCGAGGACTCCTATGCCGCGTTGCGGCTGGGGGCGCTGGAGGCACTGCACCGCGAAGCGGATTTGATCATCGTCAATGCTGTGGACGACATCGTCTTCGGCTCGGCTTGGGGCGTCGTGTTCGACGCCGATAAAGCCAAGCACGAGGCCGCTGGGCAGCTCGTCGAGGCCGTGTCCAAGGCCCAGGCCGAGGGCGTGCCGCTGGAGCGCATCCGCACCGATGTGCTGGTGGGTAACCCCGCAGCGCAGCTTTCCCAACTTTCCGGCAGGGTTTCGCTGGTCGTCGTCGGCCGCCGTGAGATCGCGACCCGGCCCTATGTTGGCTCGACGACCATCGGGCTGGTGGGCACCGCGCGCTGTCCCGTCATCGTCACCTCCGCCTCCCATTCCATCCCCAAGGGCGGCTGGCGCAAGCTCACCGTGGGCGTCGACGTCCCGCGCAACCGCGGCCGCGTAGCCCTGACTTGGGGGTACTCCGTCGGGGATTCCTACGAAGCCGAGCTGACGGCCCTGGGCGTCGTCCGTGAACAGGGCGGGCGTTTCGGACGCTCGCTTTCGGGTGCCGCGCTGGAAAAGGCCATCGGCACCACCCGCGAGCAGGTCACCGCGCTGGTCGAACCCTATGAGGACGCCAACCCCGACGTGGAGACGTCGATCCAAGTCGTCGCCGGGGATCCGCTAAAGCAGCTTGTGGAAGCCACAAAACGCACCGAACTGATGATTATCGAAGTGCAGTCAGCCTTCCCGTCCTACGCCGTCGGCGCGATCGCCCGCGGAGTGATGGCCAGGGCCCACTGCCCGGTCGGGTTAGTGCGCGCCAAAGAGGAATATGCCTCATAAGCCGCAGCGCACCCCCAAGATTGAGTTCGATCCGTCGCTGCCGATCTCTAAGTACGCGGTCGAGATAGCCGACGCCATCCGCCGCAATCCGGTGGTCGTCGTCGCGGGGGAAACCGGTTCGGGCAAGACCACCCAGCTTCCCAAGATCTGCCTGCTGGCCGGACGCCAATCGATCGGCCACACGCAGCCGCGCCGGATCGCCGCGCGCACGGTCGCCGAGAGGATCGCGCAGGAGATGGGCGAGCC
>JAISTE010000113.1 GCA_031272825.1 Propionibacteriaceae bacterium
TCTCCATCAGGTAGGGAGCCAGGTGTTCCCTGACCGCCACAGGCCCGACGCCCGGGCCGCCGCCGCCGTGCGGCATCGCGAAGGTCTTGTGCAGGTTCAGGTGGGAGACGTCGGCGCCGAACTGACCGGGGGCGGCCAGGCCCATCAGCGCGTTGAGGTTCGCCCCGTCGACGTAGACCTGCCCGCCGGCTGCGTGTACCTTCTTGGAGATCTCCGTGATGGTGTCTTCAAAGACGCCGTGGGTCGAAGGATAAGTGACCATGATGCAGGCGACCTTGCCCTCGTGTTTGGCGAGCTTGGCGTCGAGGTCGGCCAGATCCACCGAACCATCGTCAGCAGTAGCAACCTGCACCGTCTTAAATCCGGCCATCGCAGCAGAGGCGGCGTTCGTCCCGTGCGCGGAGGCCGGAAGCAGGCAGACGTCACGGTCGGTGCCGCCGTTGGCGTCCAGGTACTGCCGGATGGCCAGCAGCCCGCAGTATTCGCCCTGCGAGCCCGCGTTCGGAGACAGGGTGATCTCGTCGTATCCGGTAATTTGGGTGAGCCACTCCCCCAGCTCGGAGATCAGGTCGATGTACCCGCAGACGTCCTCAAGGGGCGCGAACGGGTGCAGGTTGGCGAACCCCGGGTACGAGATGGCCTCCATGAGGATGGCCGAGTTGAGTTTCATCGTGCACGAGCCCAGCGGGATCATGCCGGTGTCCAGCGCAAAATCGCGCTTCGACAAGCGGTTCAGGTAGCGCATGAACTCGGTCTCGGAGCGATAGGAGTGGAAGACGGGGTGGGTCAGGAAGTCTGCGTCGCGCTGCTGAGAGTTGAGATCACCGAACTCAGCATCCGTAATCTCGGCGCCGAAAACCTGGGCGAGTTCCAGCAGCTCGCCGCCGGTCAAGTCCTCCCCGACGGAGATGCCGATGTGCCGCTCGGAGACCAGGCACAGGTGGAACCCGGCCTCGTGGGCGGCCGTAACGTATTCTTCGGCCTTCTCGGTCTTGACGATCAGCGTGTCGAAGAAGTGATCGTTCACCAGCTCGAAACCGGCGTTCTTCAATGCACCGGCGAGCAGGCGAGTCTTCTCGTTGATGGTCTTCGCGATCTCGGTGAGCCCCTCGGGCCCGTGGTAGACGGCATACATGGCGGCGACCACGGCCATGAGCACGGTGGCGGTGCAGATATTCGAGGTGGCCTTCTCGCGGCGGATGTGCTGCTCGCGGGTTTGCAGGGCCAGGCGCAGAGCGGGCCTGCCCTGCGCGTCCTTAGAGACGCCAACCAAGCGCCCGGGCAGCTGACGTTCAAGTCCGCTGCGGCAAGCGATGTAGGCCGCGTGGGGGCCGCCGAAGAACAGCGGGGTACCGAACCGCTGCGTCGAACCAACGGCCACATCGGCTCCCCAGGAAGCGGGCGGCTGGATCAACGTCAGGGCCAGGGGATCGGCGGCGGCGATGAGCAGGGCACCCTTGGCATGGGCGGCCTGCGCAACCTTCTCCAGCTCTTCTACCGAAGCGACGTAGCCGTCGCATCCGGGTACCTGCACGATAACGGCGAACGGCTCGGAGGCCTCGATGTCGGCAACCAGATCGTTGGATGAGTGCACGATCTCGGCGTCGGTCACCGAAAGCCGGGTGCGCAGCACGTCGAGGCTTTGCGGCAAAATGGCGCGATCCACTACCACCGATTTGCCCTTGCGCACGACGCGCCTGGCCATCTGCACGGCCTCGGCGACAGCGGTGGCCTCATCAAGCAAGGACGCCCCGGCCACCTCCAGCCCGGTGAGATCGCAGATCATGGTCTGGAAGGTAAGCAGCGCCTCAAGACGGCCCTGGGAAATCTCCGGCTGGTAGGGGGTGTAGGCGGTGTACCAGGAGGGGTTTTCCAACACCAGGCGTCGGATGGGGGCGGGGGTGACCGTGCCGTAGTAGCCGAACCCGATGAGGGAGCGCAAGGGATTGTTCTTAGCCGCCAGGTCTTGGAGGCGGTTTTGGATTCCGATCTCGGTCTGTGCGGGCGGGAGGTTGAGGACACGGCGGTCGCGAATAGCCGCCGGGATAGCGGCCTCGGCTAGGGAATCTAGAGAATCAAAGCCAAGATAAGCCAACATTTGCGCGCGCTGGGCGGCACTCGGCCCAAGCTGACGAGAGGTGAAATCCATGTGCCCGATATTACATGGCTTTCAAGCTTAAACTTGTTCACAGATCGCGGCGGCGATCCGCGCCCGGCCTAACGGAAGTTCAGGCAACGGCCCGCAGCTTAGGGCGCGGGTATTCCTCGGGCTCTTCGTGCGGCTTCTCCATGGGCAGCTCGGAGAGCACCCCTTCGATGTCGCGCCACACCTGGCCGATCCCGATCGCGAACAGCCCTTGCCCGCCCTTGACCAGGTCGATGATCTCATTGTCCTGCGTGCACTCGTAGACCGAAACCCCGTCGGAGACGATGGTGACCTCGGAGATGTCGGTGACCCCGCGGGCGCGCAGGTGGTCGATGGCGATGCGGATCTGCTGCAGCGAAACCCCGGCGTCGAGCAGGCGCTTGATGACCTTGAGCAACAGGATGTCACGGAAAGAGTAGAGGCGCTGGGAGCCGGAGCCCTCAGCCGACTGCACGGAGGGCTTCACCAGGCCGGTGCGCGTCCAGTAGTCGAGTTGTCTGTATGTAATGTCGGCGGCCTTGCAGGCGATCGGGCCGCGATAGCCTTGATCCTCGGGCAGCGGAGAGAAAGCGCCGTCGAACAACGTGTCCTGCGCGGCACCTAGTCCCCGCCCGGTGTCAGTGGAACTCATTTCTCCCCCGTTCTGTCTAACACCGAACGTATCCGATCAAATTACACCGCTGTGATAGACACGCCCAAGACTTTTCCGGATTGAGCCAAATCTCAACCCACGCTTCAGACCTCTTTCCGATGGGCCTCACCCAATCCGGGTAGGCCCTCAGTTCAACATGGAACGCATCATCGCGGCGTGGGCATACAAGATGAGCTTCATCACTTCGGCAGGCAGCCCGCGGCTCATCGGATTCCTGCGCAGATAAGGGGTGACGGCCTGTTCTATCAGCCCAACCTCACGCTCGGCCGATTGCTTCACCGTGCGCAGGTGCCTAGCGTCGATCCCATAGGTGGCCAGCTTGCGCGCGACGGTAGCAATGGTCAGGGCGTCGCGGTCGTAATAAATAGTGCCGCGGCGGGGCTTGATAAGCCCGGATTTTTCCAGCTCGTTGAATGTCGCCTCCGAGATGCCCGACGCCTCGATCAGCTGCCGCCGCGTGGCCCGAATCTCGCGCTTGGGGGCTGCGGGCCGGGCAGGCTGCTTAGTACTTTGAGCTTGTTCGGGCTCGGGCTCACTGGGATCGGCGATGGACTCTCCCCGATCCAGCGCTTCAAGCTGTTCCTTGATGACGTTCAGCGGCAGGTAGCGGTTCTTCTGGGCATCCAGAATGAATCGCAGCCTGTCGATGTCGGCCTCCGAGTACTTGCGGTAGCCAGACGGCGCACGCTCGGGATTGATCAGCCCTTCAGATTCGAGGAAGCGGATTTTGGATATAGAGATGTCGGGATACTCGGCCTGCAGGATGGCTTGCACCTTCCCTATAGATCTAGTCCCGACAGCCATTTAGGCCGCCTCGAAGAACACCATGCGGAACTTGCCGATCTGCACGACGTCCCCAGTGTGCAGGGGAACCTCGGAGTCGATGTTGACATGGTTGACGTAGGTGCCGTTCAGCGAGCCTTCGTCGCGGATCCAAATCTGGCCGTCATGGCGGGAAAACCGGGCATGACGACGGGAAACGGTGACGTCGTCCAAGAAAATATCGGACTTCGTGGAGCGACCGGCCGTGGTCACGTCTTCTTTCAGTAAGTAGCGCTCCCCCACGCGCCCGGCGCGCAGCTGCAGCAACATCCCGTAGCCTTCGGGCAGTGCCTCCAGCGCTTGGACGTCCTCGGCGCCCAAGTCCTCGATGGCCAGGGATTCCTCAACTAGGGCGATGGATTTAGTCGTCTCGCCCTGGAGCTTGGCAAGCGAAGCCCCGCAGTTCGGACAAAAGTTGTCCGTCGGCGAGACTTCGTGCCCGCAAACTGGGCAGGTGAGCATGGCTATCCCTCTTCGCTCTCCACCACTTCGGCGTATTCGTCGGCGCTGAGCAAACCCTCAAGCTGTGCGGGGTCGGTGAACTCGATCTCGAACAGCCAGCCGTCGCCGTATGGGTCTTGGTTGATGGTTTCGGGAGAATCCTCAAGTACAGAGTTAACGGCGGTGACGACGCCGTCGAGCTCGGTGAAAACCTCACCTACAGACTTGGTGGATTCCAGTTCCACAAGGGATGATCCTGCTGATACCTGGTCGTCGACTGCGGGGAGGGACACGTATACGATGTCGCCGAGTTGTTCAGCGGCGTGGTCAGTGATGCCGACTCTGGCGGTGTTGCCGGAGCCGACTTTGATCCACTCGTGGGTCGCCGTGTAGTGCAGATCGTCTGGGTACATGCTTCTTCCTCCTAGGGTAAGACTCCCCAATAACCCTAATGCTATCCCTCAGGTGGAGGCCAGCTTGGGACTTAGAACGGGCGAGTCGCAGCCTCGACTAGGCCTTAAGCTTTGGGAAGGCGCGGATAACCTGCACCCCTTGGCCTAAGTAAAGGAACGCACTCCACCAATACAGCAAGGTTCCCCAAACCACGAGCGCCCAGCCGAACACCGCCACAGGGTACTGCCAGGCCTCCGGACCCGATCCCAGTAGAACGACGGGGAACGCCAGCAACAGCAAGAACGTTGCGGTCTTCCCCATCAGGTGCACGGGCAGTGACGCGAAGCCGCGACGGCGCAGCGCCGGCCAGATGGTGACGCCCATGGACAGATCGCGGGCGGCCAACAGCACCACCAGCCACACGGGGACGATTCCTCGGATGCACATGCCGAGCACGACCGTCCAGGTGTAGAGCCGGTCAGCGGTCGGGTCGAGCACCTGTCCCAAACGCGAGCGTTGGTGGAAACGCCGGGCGATCTTGCCGTCGAGGAAATCAGTGAACGAAGAGGCGGCGAGCACACACACTGCTGCGATGTCCCAGTGCGGGCCAAGCAGCAGCCACAAGAACAGCGGAATGCCGCAGATCCGGATGATTGACAAGACGTTCGGAACCGTCAGCACCGCATCAGTGTCGTATTCCTCGCCCGTCATCCGGTTCAGGTTGCGCCGAATGATTCCTTGCTCTCCCTCAGCCATATGGGTAACTTACTCCATTTCGGCCCAGGCTTGGGCTAGCTTTTCGCGGGTGTCGCCCAGCAGCTCGGGGATGGCCCGGGTCTGGGCGATAATCGGGAAGAAGTTGGAATCCCCCGCCCAGCGCGGCACGATGTGCTGGTGCAGATGCGCGGCGATTCCGGCCCCTGCCACCTGACCCTGATTCATCCCCAGGTTGAAGCCCTGCACGTTCGAAGCCGAACGCACCACCTGCATCGCCTTCGACGTGATCTCGCCGAACTCGGCCCGCTCGGCCTCGGTCAGCTCGGTGTAGTCGGCCAGGTGGCGGTAGGGACACACCAACAGGTGGCCCGGCGAGTACGGGTACAGGTTGAGTACCACGTAACAAAGCTGCCCGCGGTAGACGATCAGGCCTTCCTCGTCGGATTTGAGCGGGGCCCGGCAAAACGGGCACTCGCCCTGGGAGGAATCCTTCGGCTTGGATTCCCCGCCGATGTAGGCCATGCGATACGGCGTCCACAAGCGCTCGAATCCGTCCGGCGCCGCCGCGAAATCGCCCTCGCGCTCTACCTCCACGTCACCTCCCAAGCTAGTGGGCCTTGGTCTCGATGGCCGTCAGAACCTCTTGGATGGCGGTCTCAACCGGAATCTGGTTGTTCTGCTCACCGCTGCGGTACCTGAACGAGACGGCCTCGGCGGCCTGGTCGTCGGCCCCGGCAATCAGAATGTAGGGAACCTTCTGCTTCACGGCGTTGCGAATCTTCTTGCCGAAGCGATCATCCGAGTAGTCGATCTCGACCCGGATGCCCGCGGCCTTGAACTGTTCGGCGACGCCCTCCAGGTAAGGCAGGTATTCGTCGGAGACGGGCACACAGTGCACCTGCACCGGGGAAAGCCAGGTCGGGAACGCGCCCGCGTAGTGCTCGGTGAGCACGCCGACGAAACGCTCGATGGAGCCGAATTTCGCCGAATGGATCATCACCGGGCGCTGGCGGGAGCCGTCGGAGGCGGTGTATTCGAGGCCGAAGCGCTCGGGCTGGTTGAAGTCGTACTGGATGGTGGACATCTGCCAGGTGCGGCCGATGGCATCCTTGGCCTGGATGGAGATCTTCGGGCCGTAGTAGGCCGCTCCCCCGGGATCCGGAACCAGACGCAGGCCGGACTCGGTCGCGACTTTCTCAAGCACGGCCGTCGCCTGTGCCCATTCTTCGTCGGAGCCGATGAACTTGTCCTTCTTCTTGCCGTCCTCGTCGCGGGTGGAAAGCTCCAGGTAGAAGTCATCCAATCCGAAGTCCTTGAGCAGCTTCAGAATGAAGTTCAACAGGTGCTCGATCTCAGCCGGGGCCTGATCCTTGGCGACGTACGAGTGCGAGTCGTCCTGCGTGATCGAGCGCACCCGGGTCAGGCCTTGGAGCACGCCGGACTTCTCGTCGCGGTAGACGGTGCCGAACTCGAAGAACCGCAGCGGCAGCTCGCGGTAGGAACGGCCCCGCGATTTGAAGATCAGGTTGTGCATCGGGCAGTTCATCGCCTTGACTCGGTAGCGCTCGCGGGGGTTGCCTTCCTCGTCGCGCTCGACCATCTCGGGGAACATCATGTCCGAGTAGTAGGGCAGGTGGCCGGAGGTGTAGAACAACCCCTCCTTGGAGATGTGCGGGGTGCCGACGTATTGGAAACCGGCCTCGATGTGCGCCTTGCGCACGTAGTCTTCCATCTCGCGTTTGATGATGCCGCCCTTGGGGTGGAAGATCGGCAGCCCTGGGCCCAGTTCCTCTGGGAACGAGAACAGATCCAGCTCGACGCCCAACTTGCGGTGGTCGCGCTTGGCTGCCTCTTCAAGGCGGGTCTTGTAGGCGTTCAGGTCCTCTTTGGAGGCCCAAGCTGTGCCGTACACGCGCTGAAGCTGGGCGTTGCGCTGGTCGCCGCGCCAATAGGCCGCTGAGGTGCGCATTAGCGAAAATGCCTTGATATAGCCGGTATTCGGCACGTGGGGGCCGCGGCACAGATCCTTCCAGGCAACCGTTCCGTCCTTGCGGACGTTGTCGTAGATCGTGAGCTCTCCGGCGCCGACCTCGACGGCCGAGCCGTCGTCGTCCGTCGCCTTGCCTTTGTC
>JAISTE010000033.1 GCA_031272825.1 Propionibacteriaceae bacterium
GGCCGCCAGCGTCGCTCCCGAGACGATCTCGGCGGCATACTCGCGCATCACGTAGCGATCGGAGGCGAGCAGCGGCTCGCACTCGGCGGCGTTGATAATGAGCGTTTCACAGGGAACCAGCTTCTTGTGGGTGGGGAAGCCCGCCCCTCCGGCGCCGATCACTCCGGCTGCGAAGATGTCGTCGGAAAGCATCAGATCACCTGACGGAGAGCCCGCCGACCAGCACGCAGCGGCGCTTGCGGGTGAACGTAGAAGCCGAGGTCAGGCCCTCGCCGGTCGGGCCCGCGATCGTGAAGCAGATGTAGCCCTCGCCGCCGATGCCAATGCCGGAGAAGCTTGGCCCGTTCTTGACGAAGATGGTGGTTTGCAGCAGCTTGCCCATCTTGGTCAGGGCGTTGACGTTCGTTGAGTGCATGATGGCCGTGTGCCGGTTGCCGTGCTCGCAGATCACCGCCCAATCGATCGCCTCGTCGACGTCCCGGGCCCGAACCACCGGAAGAATCGGCATCATCAACTCCGTTTGCACGAACGGATGCATCAAATCCACCTCCATGGACAGGCAGCGCACGCCGGGCGGCGGGGTGATGCCCAGGCCCTGCAAGATGGCGGCGGCCGATTTGCCGACCCATTCGGTCTTTGGGCGGTTGCCGTCCATCACCAGGTCTTGGAGCCGGGCGAGAATCTCGGGGTCGGTGATGAGCAGCGCCCCGTTCTTTTGCATGTTGAAGATGAGCAGGTCGGCGATCGCGTCGACGGCGATCACCTCCTTTTCCGCCGTGCAGGGAAGGTTGTTGTCGAAGGTGCAGCCGTCGATGATGTCCTTGGCCGCCTTCTCGATATTCGCCGTCTCATCGACGACCACGGGCGGGTTCCCTGCACCGGCCCCGATGGCCTTCTTGCCCGAGGACAACACCGTCTTCACGATTCCCGGCCCGCCGGTCGCCACCAGCATGTTGACCTCCTTGTGGGCCATCAGCTCGTTGGTGTGCTCGATGGAAGGCTCGCGAACCATGGAGACGAGGTTGGCGGGAGCGCCGATGGCGTCCAGCGCCTCGTTGATCTTGGAAACCAGCCAAATCGAGATGGCCTTCGCGCGCGGGTGCGGGCTGAACACGACGGCGTTTCCGGCGGCCAGCATCGAGATGGAGTTGTTGATGATGGTCTCGGTGGGGTTGGTCGTCGGGGTGATCGCGCCGATGACGCCGAACGGGGAAAGCTCGATGGTCGTCAGGCCGTCGTCGCCCGACCACGCACCCGTCACCAGCTCCTCGGTGCCCGGGGTCTTGAGCGCCGCGTAGCGGTTCTTGAGAATCTTGTCGGGAACGTTGCCCATGCCCGTTTGCTCGACGCACTGCTCGGCCATGTACCGCAGGTTCTCCTCGTCGGAGGCCAGATCGCGGATCGCCTGCACGACCTTGCCTCTGAAGCCCATCGTGCAGCCCAGGTATTCGTTGTAGGCCGTGCGCGCGGCGGTGGCCGCCGAATCCACGTCCTCGAAGATGCCGTTTCCAGCAGCCCCGACCTTGGTTTCCCCCTCGGACAGTATCTTGGCGACGGTCTGAGCTATAAGTTCTGCGGTGATTTCCATTTCAACTCCCATATACCTTGTCAAATGCGTATTGCACGATTTCCATATCCTCTTCGACGGTTCCGCCCGAGACCCCGATACCGCCCAGCAACTGGTCTTGGGCAAACACGGGGAGGCCGCCGCCGAACAGCACCAGCCGCTCGTCGGTGTTCTCGATTCCGTAGAGGGGCCCGCCCGGCTTAGCCGTTTGGGCGAGATCAGCGGTGGCGGACTTTAGCGCCGCCGAGGTCCAGGCCTTGCCTTGGGCAATCTTGATCGACGCCAACAGCGAGCCCTCCTGCCGCTCGGTCAAGATCGGGTTGCCGTCCGCATCGACTGCGCAGAACACGATCGGGACGTGCAGCTCGTCGGCTTATTGTTCGGCGTGGGCGGCGAGCAGCTTGGCGGTTTCGAGATTGAGGGGGCGGTTGGTTTGGCCGCCCCGGGTCCAGCCCGGGGACGGGGGTGGGGTGGTGATCGTCCCTGGATCCCGATCTGCCGTCCCCGGACTTTGATCCGGGGCGGGGGTGAGATCCTGCGACTGCGCGCAGGATGACGAGGAGGGGGTGGAGATCGGGGCGGCCATCCCGGCAGCCTCAAAAAGCTTCCCCACTTCGCGCCGCACGATGCGCTCTAGCTCCAGCCGCTCTTGCTTCACTTCTTCGACCCTTGCCATGGCAAACAGCGCGTCCGAGAGACGGTTCAAGTACTTGACGATCTCGGGCCTGACGGGGGAGAGCCCCGAGAGCGTGATGACGCGGCGCTCGGCCCGGCGGACAACCGTGCGCGCCACGTGCAGGGCCGCCGAGGAGGGATTTGCTCCCGGGATGACGAACTTGTGCTGTTCCCCGGTGAAGGCCAGGCACCTGTCGATGAGCTGTTCTAGGGCGTCGATGTCGGGCTGGGAAATCTTCTCTTTCAAGGTGGCGATGCCAGCCTCGTCGCTGGCCACCTCTGCGGCAAGGGCAAACAACCGCTTCTGGATGCCGTGCAGGGTGTCCTTGGGTTCAGCACTCAGCCAGGTTTTCGCCGCGCCGATGGCCGAGTTGGCCTCGTCGACGGTTCCGTACGCCTCGACCCGGACGTCGTCCTTGGGCAGGCGCGTGCCGCCCAACAGGCCGGTGAGGCCCTTGTCTCCGGAGCGGGTGTACACGTTGGGCATTAGGCCTCGATCTCAGTGGTATCGACGATGCCGACGATCGCCGAATCGATCGGCGAATCCGTGCGGCCCGATGCGACGCGCGCCGACGAGCCCTCGGCGATAATCACCGTCTCCCCGACGCCCGCCCCGACCGTGTCCACGGACACGTTGGGACGCTCCAGGTACTTGCCTTCGACGTCGATGCGCTGGGTGATGAGCAGCTTGGTGCCGACCAGTCGCTCGTCCTTTTGCGTGGAAACAACGGTTCCGCGGACTTTCGCAAGAAACATGTCAACGCCTTTCAATCTTGATGTGCTTGGTGGTGGCCAGGTCAATGGCCGCGTGGGTAACGATCGTTCGCTTATCGACGGCCAGCGTCGAGCCCGGTGCGAGCGTCTGGATTTGTGCGGCGGAGAGTATGGGCTTTTGGGTGGGGGCGGTGTGGGAAGGCACGACGTCCTGCGCTCTCTTTACCCCGTCATCCTGCGCTCTCTTTACCCCGTCATCCTGCGCGAAGTCGCAGGATCTTACTTGAGATGGTGCACCGAAGCGAGTGAGATCCGATTCGTCGCTTCGCTCCTCGAGACCGGGGCGCGGGCTTCGCCCTGCTGCGGTCTGCGACTTCGCTTCGCTCCGCGCAGGATGACGAGAGGGGAGAGGTGCAGGACGACGAACGGAGAGATATGCATCCAACTCCCCGGCCTCGCACAACTCAACCCCCATAGCCCCCAACCGCGCGAGGTTTTCGCGCAGTACCGCGGCCTGCCCGGCGGGCATGTTCGGGAACCACTTGCGCTTCTCAGCCGAATCCGGATCGGCCGCAGTCGAGGCCGCGACCACCCGCTTTCCCGTCATCAGGAACTCGGAAATCAGGTTCGTCGCCAGGGAATCCGCCATCGCATATGCGGCCTTGGCTACGGTATTTACAGTCAGAGTGGGGATAATCAGCAGATCGTGGTTAGCGATCAGGTGCTCTCCGGCCTGGGGAATGCCCAGCCGCCCAATCGCGGCCTGATCTAGCACCCGCTTTGCCGACGGCGTCTGCACGATCTCCAGCTCCATCGAACCAGACAACCGCTCCAGCGCGGCTAAAGAATCCTCGAAGCCGAGCAGTGCCCCGGTAAACAGCACGAGCCCGCGCTTGGGATGCAGCACCTCTTCGACCGCGTCGATCACCAGCGCGATGAGGGCGCGGATTTCGTTTTCGTTCATTTCGCTCCTCCCATCGCAACCCCGAGCGGGGTGACGAACAGCGGCTCGATGGGCCTAACCACCGGCAGGCCGAGCACGGAGGCGAACACGTCGGGGGCGTCGGGCAGCGATGCCGAGCCGCCCACCAAGTGCACCATTTCCAGCTGGTGTCCGCTGATCGCGCGCTGGGCGATGGTCGCCATCTTCTCCAAGGTGGGCCGAATCACGCCGAAAACATCATCGGCCCTTGCCGGATCCTTCTTCAGTTCCTCGGCCTCGTCGTAGGAAACCTGGTAGGCACCGGCCAGTACCAGGTTCATGTGGTGGCCGCCGGTCGGTTCGTCTACCGATTTCACCACCTTGCCGCCCTCCAGAATCGACACTCCGGTGGTGCCGTGGCCGACGTCGATCACGCAGCCATCCTCGATGCCGAGCACCCGTGCTGCTGCCACCGGTTCGTCGACCACCTCGGCGACGTCCAGCCCCGCGGCGGTGAGCACGTTGCGGAACACGCGTACGGTTCCCTCGGAAATCCCCGGCGGAATGTCGACGGCCGCCGAAGTGAAGCGGCAGTGCAGCCGGTTTTCGAGGGCTTCTTTCAGGCCGGTTACCGCGCGCACGGCCCCGGCCCAGTCGACCACGATGCCGTCGCGTACGACCGTGGAGTGTTCCCACGCCCCAGCCACCGGCTGATTCTCCTCGTCGACGACCGAGAGCACGATGTTTGCAGTCCCAAGGTCGACGCCCAAGTGCAGCTCGCCCGTCGGCTCGCTGATTTCGCCGTCACGGACTTCGGCGGCGAAGCAAGTGATGGCGTCCTCGTAGCTCATCTCACGATCCTCCCGAAATCCCCGGTGGCAACGCCAAGTGCGTTGGCCTCGTCGGTGTCCAGGTGGATTTCCGGCAGCCATTCGGGCTTGGTGCGGATGATGAAGTTGTCAAGCCTGCCGCCGCGCACGCCCTCGAACTCGACCGAGACGAGGTCTTGGTTCTTCAGTCCCAGCTCGGCCGCGTGAGAGTCGCCCATGTGGATGTGGCGGGCGGCGGCGATGGCTGCCTGGCGGCGGATGCGGCCGCACGGCCCCTCGATCTCCACCCAGGCGGCGTCTTCGAGATGTCCGGATTGGGTGACGGGTGCTTTGATGCCGAGAGCGCGGGCGTCGGTCAAGGACAGCTCCACCTGGGAGGCCTTGCGGCACGGGCCCATGCAGCGCACGTTCTTGAAGGTCGTGCGCGGCCCGATGACGTCGACGCGCTGGGTGGCGGCGAACTCGCCGGGCTGACGCACGGGTTTGAGTACCTCGAAAGCGTCGACGCCGAACAAGATGTTGATGTCACGCTCGGAAAGGTGCACGTGCCGGTTGGAGACCCCGATTTGCACCCGGGTGGGATCCATCGCCTCGATCCGACGGCACACCTCGGCCGTGATCTTGGCGATCCTCTCAGCATCTACAAGCATTTTCTTCCTTAGGGCAGCAGTTTCTCGACATAGGCGTGCGGGCGGGGGATGACGTGCGAAGACTTCAGCTCCCCGACGGCCTTGGCCGCCTCAGACCCGGCCAGCACGGCGGCGTTCACCGCGCCGACGTCCCCGCGAACCATCACGGTTACCAAACCGGCGCCCACCTTGTCGTAGCCCGCGAACGTGACATTCGCCGCCTTGGTGGCCGCGTCGGCGGCCTCGACCGCCCCGACGTAGCCCTTGGTCTCAATAAGCCCTAGTGCGTCTTGGTTCATTTCTTGCTCCTTGGTGTGCGCTTGGCCGCCGGCTTGCGCGGGGCCTTCGGCGTTTCTTTGGCTGTTTCAGGTGCGACGTCCGGCGCCGGTTCCAGCTCGGCCTCAGGTTCCGCCTGGGTCGGCTCGGCTACGACGGTCTCAACCACGGGTTCGGCTACGACGGCCTCGACCACGGGTTCGGCTGCGGGCTCCGCCGTCTCTGGCTCTTTACTCGTCATCGTGGGCTTTCCCCCACTCGTCATCCTGCGCGAAGTCGCAGGATCTCCATCCACCTCTGAGACCGACTTCGCCACCACCGGCGCATCCCCATAAGGATTCGGGAAGTACCCGCCGATCCCGACGGTCTCATCGGAAACCACCATCGGCTCGATCTGCTCCGAGGGCCTGGCGATGATCTGCGTGGAGACCACCTTGTTGATCTTGGACGCCGCCTCGGCGGCGGCGGTGATGGCGGCGCGTACGGCCCCCACCTGCCCTTTGACCTTGACGGAAACCATGCCGCCGCCACCGGCGAGCTCGTAGCCGAGCAGTTCGACATTGGCCGTCTTGACCGCGACGTCGGCGGCCTCGATGGCGGCCACAAGGCCCACCACCTCAACCTCTCCGAGGCACAGACTGTTCATGTTCTTCTCCTTTACAGCGCCTTCAACGGGATTCGCTTCACCAGCCGGGCGGCGTTCGCGCCGACCGCGCGATCCACCGCCTTGGAGGCGTTCAAGTTCGTTTGGATATAGGGGGCGGCAGGGTCGAGCTTTTCGGTAGTCACGGCGATCCGGCCCTGCGCCGCACCCACACCGATTCCCAATCTCGATTCGACTGCCGCCCTGTGGGCGTTCGCCCCGGCGTCCCCAAAGGCCTCGGCGACCCGGTAGGGAACCCCTTCCTCCTCGATGCCGAAGAGCACCTCGGAGAGCCTTGTCTGCGCGTCCTGCGCGGCGAAAATGAGGATTTCAGGCCTGTCCATCATTTCCCTCCCGGATTGAGATCCTGCGACTTCGCGCAGGATGACGAGGGGGTAAGCGCCAGAGACGAGGGGGTAAGCGCCAGAGACGAGGGGGTAAGCGCTAGATGACGAAGTACTTGCTTCATCATTTCCCTCCCGCCGTCAAAACCAGACCAGTGGCCACGGCGTTGCGCGGCCCGGCCACCCCGCGGATGTTCGCCCGTCCGGCCACCACGTGGTAGTCGGCCAAAGCAGCGGTGACCAGCTGCGGAATCTCGAAGTCGAGAGCCGAGCCGCCTACCAGCACCACGAAGTCGATGTCGCGCACGTTCTGGGTGGGGGAGACCGCCCGCAGGGCCCGCACGGCGTTGGTGACGAACACGCGTTCCTTCGCGCGGATGCGCACCTGGCGGATCAGCTCGATGGGCTTGTCGATCGGCAGCGGAATCATGCCGTCCGGGTGCAGCACCACCACGCGCGCGAACACGTGCGGCGGCAGCGGTTCGTCGAAGAACTGCACCGAGCCGTCCTCGTGGCGGATGTTGAACAGCGATTCGACCTTCGCCAGCGGGTACTTCTTGATGTTCTCCGCCAGCTCGGAATCCTCAAGCCCGAGCTCGGACTGGATCATGAGCGTCACCATGTTTCCGGCCCCGGCCAGGTGCACGGAATGTACTTGGCCGTCACCTCTCATGACCGACGCATCGGTCGAGCCCGCGCCCATGTCCAAGATTGCGATCGGCGCGCTGGTTCCCGGCGTTGTCAGAGCCCCGAGAATCGCCATATCGGCCTCGACCCCGCCCACTTCCACGGGCACGCCCAGCTCCTGGGCCATCCCGGAGGCGATGCGCTGCATCTGCAGCTTGTCGGCCTTCACCATCGCGGCGATGCCGACGGCGGCCTCCAGCGAAAATTCGTCGGCCACCCCGCCCAGCACCTTTTGAGGTACCAAAGTGTCGACCGCCAGCAGGTCGGTCACCGAAATCTCGGAGGGTTTGCGGTCGGTCAGGTTCGCCATGACGACCTTCACCTTCTCCAGCATCCCGCCGACGTTCGTGCCCGATTCGCCGCGCACCTCCTCGATCTTCCCGACCGAGGCGGCAGCGGCCATGATCTCCTCGGCCCCGCGTTCGACGTCGACCTCGGAGGATTTCACCGGGCCGACGAACGTGAGCTTGCCCGCCGGGATGCGCCGCTCGGTGACGTCGCCTTTCGGGGTTTTGATGACGACCGCGGAGCGGTTGCCGACCAGCGAGCGGGCCATCGGCACGACCGATTTGGTGTCCTCGGAATCTAAGCCGAACAAGGTGGCGATGCCGAAGGGGTTGGAGAGCGTCTCGATGATCTTGCCCGCCTCGGCCACTTCGATGGCGGCCAACATGCCCAGCGGCACCTTCTCGATCATGCCGACCTCGTCGACGATGGGGATCTTGTGCGTGAGCCGGTTGTGAACCAGAACGCCGTCGTCGCGCTGCAAGATCGCGCCGGTGACGCGCTGGGTTGCGGTGTTGATTGCCTCAGCGACCTGCTCGAAATTGTGCGTGCGGTCGGCTACCACGATGTAGTCGCCGTACGGGTCTGCTGAGTGGAGGGCGTCGATGCCGACTGTGACACCGACGCCGATGCCTAGGCCTCCAGGCGTGGAGGGGTTGTGCCCGATCATGGTCGATTCGGTGATGATGGTCTCGGTGATGGTCTCCATCGC
Source organism: Propionibacteriaceae bacterium (assembly GCA_031272825.1). Taxonomy (GTDB): domain Bacteria; phylum Actinomycetota; class Actinomycetes; order Propionibacteriales; family Propionibacteriaceae; genus Propionicimonas. The sequence continues at coordinate 8,285 of JAISTE010000033.1, forward strand.
CACATCGCCGATGACGGGCGCGGCCTCGTTGATGCGGATCAGCTCCAGATCTTCGAGCTGAACTCCGGCTTTGTCCAAGGCCGTGCGCAGCGCGTGGAAGACGCCCTGCAGGTTTTGTTTCGTGCCTTTGATGCCCGTGGTGGGGATGATCGCTTCCGCTAGGAACTCCGGGGCTGCGCCAGCGCGTGCCAGCGCAACCTCGGTAGTGGCATTGCCGATGTCAATCCCTGCGATCAACCCCATCACGAACCTCTTCTCCTTATTCGGCCTTGAGACGGCCGCGTTCCTCATAGACCCCGGCGGCCTCCCGGATGAAACCGGCCGAGATCTTGCACCCGTACTGCGTCTCCAGCTTGTCGGCGATGGCTAGCAGCTCTGCCTTCGTCGAACGGTAGGGGCGCAGGGCGTTGTAGACCGCGAGCAGCTCGGCGTCGGGGACGGCGGTCAGCTCGGCGGCCCGGCGCAGGTTGCGCCCGAAGGCGTCGCGTCCGACGGACTCGGCGACCTCGGCCTGCATGATGAGGGTCTGCGGGTTGGTGCGGAAATCCTCGCTGGTCAGCTCGCCGGAGATCACCTTCTGCAAGGAGAACTCGGCATAAGCCTTGCCGGACGCGGACTTCAGCTTCTCGGGAACCTTCTCGGCCAGCGGATACTGATCCGACGAAACGCTTCCGGCTGCGGGCTTGGCCGCGGGGGCGTCGGAACCGCCTAGGTTCTTGAGCACCTCGGCCATGACCTGCTTGATCATCTCTTCTTGTGTCATAGTTCCACCTTCAGTTCTTGCACCGGCTTGCCGTCGACCAGCAGCTCGCACTCCTTGATGTGGAGCAGGGCCGCGATGGCCTGGTACTTCGGCCTGGCCATCTGGTCGTTGCGGACCGGAACGGGCGTCGGCGACTCGTTCTTGGCGTACTTGGCCGCGTTCTTTCCGATCTGACGGAAGGTCTCGAGGTCAAGCAGCGGGGCCTGCGGGAACAGCTCCAGGTTGGAAAGCGGCGGCAGATCCTTCTGGTGGATGACCGTCGTGCCGCGTGACTGGATGCCGATGCCAATGCCGGAACCCGAAAGCTTGGCGGCCTCGTGTGCGATGAAGCCGACGTCGGCGGTGCGGAAGACCCGGATGAAGCGGTACTTCAGCCCCTCTTCCTCGATGCCGGCGGTGACTTCGCGCAGGACGTCGCCGAGCGGGATGCCGGTGATCGTCTGGGTGAGCTTTCCGCCGAAGGCCGGGGAAAGCGCGATGACGACCTCGCGCGGGTCGGTGCCGCGCTGGGCCGGGCCGATCTCGGTGATCCGCAGTTGCGGAGCCTGGGTCTTGGTCTTGGTTGCTACGGCAGTGCCGCCGTCGTTCGCCCCGACTTCCTTGAGGACTTCCTCAATGATGGCGCGCAATGTCTTTTCGTCCATTTGAGCCTCCTCTTAGATGGTCGCCGGGTCGATGGCCTGCCGGATGTTCTTGATCTGCGCCCAGCGCTCGTCAGAAATCTGATAGCCGGTCTTCGGCCCGTGGTAGTCGTTCGGATAGTTGACGGCGGAGACGACCTTGAAGTCCTTGGTCAGGATCGCCGACGTGTGCAGGTAGTCCGCGGAAATGCGCTGCATCAAGATGTTGTAGATCGACTCGGCGACGTCCTCGTACCCGGCCCGGTACAGGGCCTTGACGAAATCGACGCTTGTCACACCGCGCTTGAGCATTCCGTCGGCGGCCTTGAGGTCTTCGACGACGTTGCGGTCGGGCATGTCCTGGGAACCGCGCGCATAGGTGGCGGCCTCGACTTCGGCGTCGGTGATCTCGGTTAGGCCGAGCTCACGGAAGAGCGCCTGGATGACCTTCGCAGCCTTGTTGCGGGCCGCCACAACCTCGTCCTCGGTGACGGGGGAGAGCCCGCCGTCGATCTTGAGGTCGCGCTGGATGATGTTCCAGTCGTCGTAGTCATCGGCGTCCCAGTTGGAACCTGCGAACATGTTGTCGTAGTTCGGCGTGGCCGAATATCCGGAGCAGATGAAGTCCGTGCCGGGCGCGAACTGCATCAGCGAGCGGGCGACGCGGCGCAGATCCGAGTGGGTGAACGTCTGGTCGTTGGAGGAGGCGCACTCCAGATCCAACGCCATGGCGATCAGGTTCTCGGCCAGCATCGCGCGGATGCCCGACGGCACGGCAGCGGGAACGCCGCAGCAGGAAACCGAACCGTTCTGGGTACCCTGCGAGCCTGCGCCCTTGGTGATGTACTGGCAGCGGGCCTCCAGGTACAGCATGGACTTGCCTTCGGCATAGCCCATCTGCACTTCGGAACCGGTACCGGACGTGAAGCGCATCTTCAGGCCGCGAGAGGCATAGCACGAAGCCAGGAAGGCTTTCGACCAGGGCGTGTCGTCGCCGTCGATGAAGACCGGCTCGGTGCCGTAGACCGAAACCGTCTCGGCATAGGCGGTGAAGCCCTTCATGCCAAGGTCAAGCTCGGTGGCCTCTTCAACCGCGCACTGGGTAAGGATGCCTGGGCGTCCGACGTTCGCGCCGATCATGATCGCCATGGCGTTGAACGGCGCATAGCGCACGATGCCGACGGTCGTCTCTTGCTCGGCGAAACCGCGCACGGCCGCCTCGGCGGCATCGGCGGCGATCTGCACCGGGTTGTCCTTCACGTTGGTGACGTGGCACTGGTTGGCCGGCATCTCGCGGGCGCGCAGCTTGTTCACCGCCTGCATCATTTCGACGACAGTGAGCTGGCTCACCGCCTCCGTCAGCTTGGCCGGCGTCAACGCCGTGGTGATCTTGATCACTTCTGAGCGCGGGCAGTTGAAGTCGACGAGCTTGCGCGCGATCTCCAGGGAGTCCAGCGCGTTGGCGGCTTCGGCGTTCTCGATCTTGATCGCGTGGTCGGCGATGAAGGTGTCGATCATGTCGAAGTCGGCCCGCTTCTTGCCGTCGAGCTCAACGATCTTGCCGTTCTCAATCTTGATGGAGGGCTTGGGATCGCCAGGGTTCTCCATGGCGATCATGCCCACCTCAGGCCACTCGGTGACGAACCCGTCCTGGTTCACAGGGCGGGCGTCGAGCGCCTCAAATCTCTTAGAGCGTGCCATTATTCCCCGCCTCAGATGTACGGAGTCGTCGTGGATTCGGGATAAGAGCCCATCGCGCCGAGCAGCGGACGGCCGGCGTCGATAGCGGCCAAGATGGCCTGACGCACGGCACCCGAGTCGCCGGAGATCGAGCAGATAACCTCGTTGGAGAACGAGGTGCCCTCAGCCGGAGACGAATAACCGATGACGTCGACCGAAGCGGCCTTCACCGCGGTATCGGCCAGAACGACGCCGATGCCTGCCGGGGCGCCGACGGTGATGCCGAAGGCCTTGCCCAGCGGGGCGTTGAACGCCTTGTTGACGGCGTAGGAAGCGCGGGCGGTGTACTGGAACTCGAGGTGTCCGGCCTCGTTCCCGTAGACATCGCCGAAGGTGCGCGTGACGTCCTCCAGGGCGACCTGTACGGCGCGGCGGGCGTCAGAGACGTCGTCGGCGCCGAAGATGATCAGCGAGCCGTGACCGGCGCCGCCTTCGGTGTCGCGCGGGAGCTCGATGGTGAGAATCTCGGTGTTGGTCGCCTTGACGGCCTCGTCAGCGGCGAAGATGTGCGGCCCGGCCCCGGTACGCGAGGACAGGATGCCGATCGCCTTGTACTGGGTTCCGATGCGCATCGTCGGCAGCAGCTGCGGGTCGACGTTCGCGATGACCAGGCCGATCGTGCGGCCCACTGGGTTCACACCCACGAATTCAGTGCACGCCGGGATACAACCGGCCTCGCAAGCCGATGCCACCGGGGCCGAATCGACCTTGGAAAGCACCTTGGCGAGCACTTCGTTGACTAGATCTTCATTAGCCATGTTTCAATACCTTTACTTGACCGGGGTCGGGAGAATCTTCTCGACATCGTTGTGCGGACGTGGGATGACGTGGACGCTCACCACTTCGCCCACATTCTGGGCGGCGACGGCGCCGGCGTCAGTTGCAGCCTTGACCGCACCGACATCGCCGCGGACCAGGATCGTGACAAGGCCTGACCCGACCCTCTGGCTCCCCACCAATGTGACATTGGCAGACTTGACCATGGCGTCGGCGGCTTCAACAGCGGCGACGAATCCCTTCGTCTCCACCATTCCGAGTGCTTCTTGCATGTGCCTCACTCCTTTCTCAGATGCGAAATGGGCCTTGGCGTCATCGTAAGTAGGGTCGGCTAGCCCGGATTGGGGATGCACCTATCGGATTTGGCAGTCAAAAATGTGCAAGAGGACCAGATTGTGCAAGCGGGGGTGGGGTTGTCGTTACCCTGGGTTTCTTTACCTCGTCATCCTTCGCACTCTCCCCTCGCCATCCTGCGCGCAGCGAAGCGGAGTCGCAGACCGCAGCAGGGCGAAGCCCGCGCCCCGGTCTCGAGGAGCGAAGCGACGAATCGGATCTAACTCCATTCGGTGCATCATCACAACTAAGATCCTGCGACTGCGCGCAGGATGACGATGTAGGGAAAGCGCAGGATGACCGATGTGGGGAAAGGGCAGGATGACGATGTAGGGAAAGCGCAGGATGACCGATGTGGGGAAAGCGGAGAATGACCGGTGGAGGGAAAGCGGAGAATGACCGGTGGAGAGAAAGCGCAGAGTGACCGGTGGAGAGAAAACGAAGGATGACGATGAAGGGAACATGGCCCAAGCGTTATCGGGTACACCGTCCCCGGACTCGATCCGGGGCGGCCCAACAAATACTCAGATCAAGAACCGCAGCAGCGCTTCGAGATCGCCCACGGTAACTTCGCGCGGGTTGGTTGCGGTGCAGCGGTCGTTCAAGGCCGTTTGTGCTAGCTGCGGGATCGCGGCGACGAACTCGTATGGCGGGATGCCCAGGTCGGTGATGCGCTCGGGCATCTCCAGATCCTGCCGCAGGTGCCGGATCAAGGCTACGAACCCGGCCACTTGGTTGCGGGTCGACGCCGTGGTCGCGCCCAGCATTCGCCCGAGCTGGGCGTAGCGCATGGCGGTGGGGGAGAGCTTGCCGGAGACGCGCAGATCACCGGCGTTGAACTCCATAACGGTCGGCATGATGAGCGCGTTCAACCTGCCGTGTGGCGCGGGGAAAGTCCCGCCGATGGCGTGGGAGAGCGAGTGCACGATCCCCAGCCCGGCGTTCTCGAAGGCCATGCCCGCCAGGCAGGCGGCGTTGTGAACCCGCTCCCGGGCTTCGAGGTTCTTGCCGTCCGCGTACGTGATCGGCAGGTACTCGAACAGAAGATGCAGGGCTTTCTCTGCCATGGCGTCGGAAAAGTCGGTGTGGCCGGTGGAGACATAGGACTCGACGGCGTGGGAAACCGCGTCGAAGCCGGTATCGGCGGTCAGCCGCGGGGGAGTGGTGAGCACGGCCAGCGGATCGAGGATGGCGACGTCGGGGTACATATCGTCCGAAGCCATCGCGATTTTCGTCGAGGTGAGCTCGTTGGTGATTACGGCGTAGGACGTCATCTCGGAGCCGGAGCCGGAGGTGGTGGGGATGGCGATGAAAGGCACGTCGGCGAGCCCTTGTTCCTGAGCGACCTTGTGCACGGCCTTGGCGGTGTCGATCGACGAGCCGCCGCCCAGCGTGATCAGCGCCTGCGGCTTCGCAGCGGCGAAGGTCATGAACGCGTCGGTGATGACCTCGATGTTGGGGTTGGGTTTCACCCGGTCGAAGACGGTGACCTCGGCCCCCAGCAGCGCCGCGCGTACCTGCTTCATGACGTCGGTCGTCGCCATGAACGCATCGGTAACGACGACCACACGCTTGCCGTCGAGCTGATTGAGATAACCCATCGAGTCCGCGCCGTAGTAAATCTCGGTCTTGATCTGGAATCTGTCCATAGTCTCCTCCGCGGCCCATGCTAAGGGCGGACAACTAGCACAGATTTGTGCTCAAGCTACGTATTTTTGGCGCGGTACTCGCTCGGCGTCATGCCCGTCACCTGCTTGAACACCCTAGAGAGGTAGTTCGGCGGGAACCCCAGTTCCTTGGCCACGCGCTGAGCCGGCATGTCAGTGTGGGCAAGCATGAGCTTGGCCCGCTCGATGCGCATGTCCGTCACGTAGTTGATAAACGACTTGCCTGTCTCGGCCTTGAAACGCTTGGAGGCATACGACAGCGATACCCCCAGAATCTGGCTGGCCTCCCGCAGCGTCCACATCTTCGCCGGATGCCGGTGCAGCTCGTTCACCAGGTCTTTTACGGTTGCCTGACGCTCGGGCTCGGCCCGGCGGCGCTCGTCGAAGAGGATGTGCAGCAGCGATTCGAGGTAGAGCTGGGCGTTGTACCGGTTCGAGCGCGAGGCCTTGCGGTGGCGGCGCTGGGTCACGGCGTACTTGAGCGATGTGGCAGCCTTCGGGCACAGCTCCTGGCACAGCTCTAGTAATTGATCCTCGACGCCCGTGAGCTGGTCGTCGGCGATGAAGCGCGAACCGGGGGCCAGGCGAGAATCCAGCAGCATCGATACCGCATGGACGGACGCGCGCAGGTCGTCGGCCTCCACCGCGTCGGCGAGCGGGTTTTGGGGTGCCTCCAGCTCTGGGC
>JAISTE010000065.1 GCA_031272825.1 Propionibacteriaceae bacterium
TTCACCATCGGCTCGCAGATTACCGAAGTTATCAAGACCCACGAGCGTTCCGTTTCGAAGAAGGAAGCGCTGGGCAGGGCCGCCGAGATGCTCGACATGGTCGGTATCCCGAATGCGGCCAAGCGGCTGAAGGATTACCCCCACCAATTCTCAGGCGGAATGCGGCAGCGGGTGATGATCGCCATGGCCTTGGTGTTGGGCCCCGATCTGATCGTCGCCGACGAACCGACCACCGCCCTGGACGTCACCATCCAAAAGCAGATTCTCGATTTGATCGCCTCAATGCGTGAGCGGCTCGGGACGACGGTAATCATGATCTCCCATGACCTTTCCCTGCTGGCGTCGTTCGCGGATCGGGCAATGGTCATGTACGCCGGGCACCAGATGGAGACCGGCCCCATCGCGTCGCTGTTCAACCGGCCCGCGCACCCCTATACCGCCGGGCTGCTGTCATCCTCTCCCACCGCCGAGTCCGACGGCCAGCGGCTGTCATCTATTGAAGGCCGGGCTCCGTCCTTGCTAGGAATACCGAAGGGCGGCGAATACCCGCCATCCGGTGCACGTGCTCAAAGGTATTTCGCTTGAGCTCCGCCAGGGCGACACTCTCGGGCTCGTTGGCGAATCCGGCTGCGGTAAAACGACGCTGGCAAGGGCAATCGCTGGACTGATCCCGACGACCGGCGGCAAGATCGACTTCTTAGGGCAAGATGTGGGAGCTTTGACGCCGGCTAAGTGGCGGGCAATGCGCGAGCACGTTCAGATGGTTTTTCAAGACCCCTACGGTTCGCTGAACCCCCGCCGCCGGGTTGGGGCGATCATCGGCGAGCCGCTTCGGATCCAGCGGGGGCTGAAGGGGGCAAAGCTGAAGGAATCGGTGCAAGAGCTGATGGAGCTCGTCGGGCTCGATCCGGAGCACTACAACCGTTATCCGTCCGAGTTTTCCGGCGGGCAGCGCCGGCGCATCGGGATTGCGAGGGCGCTTGCGTTAGATCCGCAGCTGGTCATCTTCGACGAGCCGGTCTCGGCCCTTGACGTCTCGATCCAAGCGCAGATTCTCAACCTGATGAAAGACCTTCAGAGCGCCTTCGGTTACACCTATCTGTTCATCTCACACGACCTCAGCGTGGTTCGGCACGTCTGTGACCGGATCGCGGTAATGGACGCCGGAGAAATCGTCGAACTGAACACGACCGAGGAGATCTTCGCCCACCCGCAGCACCCGTTCACGGAAAAGCTGCTGGCCGCATCCGTTCACGCGATACCTGAAACGGATCTCACCGGACGCGCTCAGGTGGGAGAAGAACCCGCGCCGCTTGCGCTAAGTGACGAGGAGGTGGGCTCATGAGCGAAGACGCGCGTGAAGAACTCCTGGCTAGCGAAGAAGCCCAAGCGGTCGGCGAGGAACAGCTGGTTGTTCAGCGCACGACTTGGGAGCACATGTGGTGGCGGCTGCGCAAGGACAAGGGTGCGATGATCGCACTCGGCTTTGTTGTCCTGGTGACGGTCTTCGCCATCTGCGCGCCGCTGCTGGAAGCGATCACCGGACATCTCTACACCGAGCAGTTCCGGGAAACTGGGCTGACGCCGAATGGGCTGCCGATAGCGCCCAACGGCGAGTTCTGGCTCGGCACCGACCATCTTGGGCGCGATCAGCTTGTTCGCCTGGCCTATGGAGCCAGGGTGTCTTTGCTGGTGGGGGTGCTGGCATCTTTGATCGCCGCCACCATCGGCGTAATCGTTGGACTGCTGGCGGGATTCTTCGGCGGATGGATCGACGCGGTGCTGAGCCGTTTAACCGATTTCGTCATGTCGATCCCATTCTTGCTTTGCGCGCTGGCGCTGGTTTCGGTTTTCGGGGCGAGCTTTACGCTATGTCTGTTCGTGGTCGTCTTCTTCTCTTGGGCGGTAATCGGCCGCGTGATCCGCGCGCAGGTGCGATCGCTCAAAGAACGCGAATTCGTCGAGGCTTCGAGGTCGCTGGGTGCGGGCAAAGCTTCGATCCTTTTCAAAGACATCTTGCCCAACCTCACCGAGCCGATCATCGTCTATACGACCCAGTTGATTCCGTCCGCGATCGTGTTCGAGGCGTCTCTATCCTTCCTCGGCATGGGCATCGTCCCGCCGACGCCGAGCTGGGGCGGCATGTTGGCCGACGCCTCCACAAACTCGATGTACCTCTTGGCCCCCTGGCTGGTGCTGGTGCCGGGCCTGATGCTGCTGGCGACAACGCTGGCGTTCAACATGCTGGGCGACGGATTGCGCGACGCCCTCGACCCCAAGGCCGGACGGCGGCTGTTACTGCGCAAACGGCGGAAGGGGGCCAAGCATGTTTAGGACGATACTCAAACGCCTGGCCTTCGCGGTGCTCATCTTGTTCCTGCTCTCAGTGTTCATCTTCTTCCTTTTCTATGTGGCCGGCGGCGACCCCGCGCGGCTGATAGCGGGGGAGAAGGCTAGCGCCGAGGTGCTGGCCCAGGTGCGGCACAATCTTGGGCTGGACAAGCCCATCTGGGAGCAGTACTGGATGTTCGTCTCCAACGCCGCGCACGGGGATTTCGGCTACTCCTACCGTTCCAAGGTTCCCGTCTGGGAGCTGATCGGGGGGCGCATTCCCGCAACCATGTCCACCGTATTCGGCGCCATGCTGATCTGGCTGGCGATCGGGCTGTCGCTGGGGATTCTCTCGGCCCGCAACCCAGGCACGTGGAAAGACAAGGTGGCCCAGATCGTCGCGCTGCTCGGCATCTCCTTCCCAACCTTCGTGCTCGGTATGTTGTTCCTCTACGCCTTCTACTTCACGCCGAAGCAAAACGGCTTCACGCTGTTCCCGGCCAGCGGCTACATCTCCCCCGAAAAGGGGCTAGACCAGTGGGCCCTCCACCTAGTGCTGCCGTGGTTCACCCTGGCGCTGGTGACGGCGGCGCTTTACCAAAGGCTCACACGCGCGCAGTTGCTTGACGTGCTGGGAGAGGACTACATCCGCACCGCACGGGCCAAGGGGCTGACGGAACGCAAGGTCGTCTACAAGCACGGGATGCGCGCCACGCTCACCGTGCTGACCACCCAACTCGGAGCCGACATCGGGGCGCTTCTCGGCGGAGCGATCATCATGGAGCAGGTATTCGGGCTGCAGGGTGTGGGCGCGCTGGCAGTGAAAGCCGTGAACACTCAGGATCGCCCGGTTGTTATCGGAGTGGTGCTGCTGGGAGGATTCTTCATCGTGACGATGAACCTAATAGTCGACCTGGTACACATCGGACTGGAGCCGAGGTTGCGGACGAAATGAGCGGATATTACGTTCCCGGGTTTTATGTAGAAGACCGCCAGACAGCGGTTCCGCTCGACTGGTCGGGCGTTCAGCCCGGAGCCGCCTTTGGTGGCGAAACAATCGACGTTTTCTGGCGGGAGGTCTGCGCTCCCGAAAACCGCAATGTGGAGCTGCCCTTGCTGGTATTCCTCCAGGGAGGGCCAGGCGGAAAGAGCCCTAGGCCGACTAACTCGATTCCGTGGCTAGTGGAGGCGGTGAAGCACTTTAGGGTGATCTTGCCGGATCAACGCGGCACCGGGCGCTCGACACCCGCCCTCGCCGACGGGCGCTGCAACACCGCCTGGTACCTGTCAAAGCTGCTGGCGGACTCGATTGTGCGCGACTTCGAACACATCAGGTTGAGCGTTTATGGTGCCAAGCGCTGGACGAGCCTGGGCCAAAGCTATGGGGGTTTCCTGACGCTGGCCTACCTATCCGCTTTCCCTGGGGCTTTGAACGCCTGCCTGGTGACCGGTGGAATCCCCGGCGTTCCGCCCTCGGCGGCTGAGGTCTACCGGCGCACCTTCCCTCGCGCCCAGGCCAAGACCGAGAAACTGTATTCGCGCTACCCGCAGGACGCTGAGATCACGGCGGCGGTGGCCGACAGGTTGGCCGAGGGGGACATCGTGCTTCCCGACGGGAGCCCCTTAAGTGTGGAGCGCTTCCAGCTCTCCATCGGATCCGACTTGGGCGTCGATGGCGGGCACGAGGCGGCGCACTGGGCGCTGGACGAAGCCTTCGCCCGACCCGGAGTGCTGTCCGCCACCTTCCTCCAAGAGGTTTATACGCGCACCGCGCACACCGAAAACCCGCTGTTTTGGACGCTCCAAGAGTTCATCTATGGCTCCGGGGACAACGGCCCGATCGGCTGGGCGGCTGCCGCCGAGCGGGCGCGCCGCCCGCAGTTCAAACCCACCGCTCGTCCGCTAATGGCCACGACGGAGATGACTTTTCCTTGGATGTTTGAGCAAATCACCGCACTTAGGCCCTATCGGGAGGCGGTCGATGAGCTGATGTCCCGCGAGGAATGGCCGATTATCTACGACGAACAGCGGCTGGCTCGCAACGAAACCCCAGTGCAAGCGGCCGTCTACTTCGACGATGTCTACGTCGACTGCGGCCTGCAAATGGACACGCTCGCGAAACTTGGAAACTCGCAATACTGGGTGACGAATGAGCACGAGCATAACGGGGTGCGCAGCTCCCCAGATATATTCAATCGGCTCTACCGCCTGCTAAACGAACGCGGCGCCTTTTCTAAGGAGTGACATGGGCAAATATCCGCATTCGGGCGAACCCCGCCCCGACCTGAAACAGGTTCCGGCTTTCATCGAGTCCATCGCCAAGGGCTGGGAAGATGTTCCTCGCCCGGCCGATGTGCCGCCTTCGGCCGCCGAGGCAGCCGCCTCCCACCGGGTTCGGCTCGGCGAGGTACTGCGCGAGCGTTTCGGCTCACGCGCAGCCGTCGTGTTCTCGGGCCACGCGCCGATCCGCAACAACGACTGCTACTACGAGTTTCGGGCCGATTCCAGTTTCCTGTGGCTACTCGGGGCAAGCATCGAGTTCGCCTGTGTAATCGTCCAGGCGGACGGAACCGCCGCGCTCTACCTAAAGCCTCCGGCCCGTCCCGGCGACATCGACTTCTTCGGCTCGGCCGCCTATGGTGAGCTGTGGGTCGGGCCGAGCGCCGGATTGAACGAGTGGGCTGAAGCACTAGGCGTTGCCGTTCGTGACTATGCCGAGCTGCCCGATGCGTTGACGAAACTGTCGAACCCGCTCGTAAGCGGCACGGTTCACTCCTCAGAAGTAGCCGATTTCGGGCTCATCTCCACTCCAGAACTGGACATGGAGCTCTCTCACCTGAAGATGTTCAAGGACGACTGGGAGATCGCACAACTACAGCTCGCCGTAGACCTCAGCGTCGGAGGCTTCGAAGCGGTGGCGGAGGCGATTCCCCAGGCGATCGGGCTTGAGCGCGGCGAACGCTGGCTGCAGGGCACTTTCGACCGCCATGCGAGAACCTACGGCAATGGGCCGGGATATGCCTCGATAGTTGGCTCGGGAAAGCACGCCCCCACGCTGCACTGGGTTCGCTGCGACGGCCCAATCATTGAGCAAATGCCGCTGCTGCTCGACATGGGAGTAGAGGCGCGATCTGGCTATACCGCCGACGTTACCCGTACCATCCCGCCCACGGGGAAGTTCTCCGAGGCAGGAAAGGCTGTTCACGACCTGGTCGAAACCGCGCACCGGGCCGGGCTGGCCGCCGCCAAGGCCGGGGCAAACTACCTGGATTTCCACTACGCGGCAATGGAAGTGCTGGCGAACGGTCTGCACGATTGGGGCCTGCTGCCCGTTTCCGTCGATGAAGCGCTTTCACCAAACGGCCAACAACACCGCCGCTATATCGTCTGCGGAATCGGCCACCACCTGGGGCTGGATGTTCACGACTGTTCCAAAGCCGACAACCGGATGTACGAAGGCAACACCTTTCAGCCGGGCATGGTCTTCACAGTTGAGCCCGGCCTATATTTCCACGAGATCGACCTCACCGTCCCGCCTGAGCTGCGAGGCATCGGCGTGCGCATTGAAGACGACGTCCTCATCCAGGCCGACGGATCACAGAAGGTTTTGAGCGCCGCGCTTCCGATCACCGCTGCCGGATTGGAGGAATGGACGGCAGCTCGGTTAAGAACGCTCTGAACGCAAAAGGGGGAGCGGCTAGACAGCCGCTCCCCCTTCTAACAGCCTCGCTACACGAGAGTCTTGAGGTTGGTGATGATGTCGGCCACCACCTGCTGGGCGGAACCGTAGACCAGCGTCGTGTTCTCTTCAAAGAACAGCTTGTTCTGGATCCCGGAGTAGCCGGTGCCCTGGCCGCGCTTAATGACGATGCACTGGCGGGCCTGGTCGGCGTTCAGGATCGGCATCCCGTAGATCGGCGAGCTTTTGTCGGTGCGGGCCGCCGGGTTCACCACGTCGTTCGCGCCGATGACCAGCGCCACGTCCGTGTTCGCGAACTCGGAGTTGATCTCGTCCATGTCGTAGATCATGTCGTAGGGGACGCCCGCCTCGGCCAGCAGCACGTTCATGTGCCCGGGCATACGGCCGGCGACCGGGTGGATGGCGAATTTCACGTCCACACCCGCATCCTCTAGCATCTGCGTCATCTCCCACACCTTGTGCTGGGCGCCCGCGACGGCCATGCCGTAACCGGGAACGATGATGACAGAAGAGGCGTAGCGCATGGCTGCGGCCGCGTCCATCGGGCTCATTTCCTTCATCGTGCCCTCGACGGCCTCGCCCTGCGCTGCCCCCGTGATGGGCTTGAACAGCACCTTGGCGATCTTGCGGTTCATGGCCTTCGCCATTTCCTTGGTCAGCAAGGTACCGGAGGCGCCGACCACAATGCCCGCGATGATGAGCGCCGGATTGGAGAGCACGTAGCCCTCGAAGCCGACGGCCAGGCCCGTGAACGCGTTGAGCAAGGAGATGACCACCGGCATATCGGCGCCGCCGATCGGGGCGGTCAATAGCGCGCCGAGCACGAGCGAAACCACGTAGAAGATGATCAGCAGCGGAACCGCGATCGAGAACGTCTTCTCATCGGGAACCAGGATGACGATGGCCACGCCGAGGCCGACGGCGATCAGGGCCAGCACTGCGTTGATGATGTTCTGCTGCGGCAACGCAAAGGCCTTCTTCATGATGCCTTGCAGCTTCATAAACGCCAGGACGGAACCGGCGAAGGCCACGCAACCGATCAAAGAACCGAGCACGGCGAGAGCGGCCACGATACCGGAGTGGATATTGCCCCCGGCGAACTCGACGGCCGCGATCAGCGCCGCCGCGCCGCCGCCCATGCCGTTGTAGACAGCGACCATCTGCGGCATGTCCGTCATCTTGACGACCTTGCCCATGTACGCGGCCAGGCCGCCGCCGATGGCCAGGGCCACGACGATCAACACCAGGTTCAGCCACTTCTCGCCCGAGAACAAGATGGGAGCGGAATCACCGGTCGGCGTGAACTCCTTGGGAATCAGGAAGGTGACGACCGTAGCCAGCACCATGCCGATGCCTGCCTGCTTGATGCCCTTCGCTGCGGTGACAGGCGAGGACATCGCCTTCAGGCCCAGGATGAACAGGACGGCCGCGGCCAGGTAGAAAACAGAAATTACCCAGAACATTTAGGCCTCCTTAGCTTCCGCGGGCTTCTTCTTGAACATCTCCAGCATCCGCTCGGTGACCACGTAGCCGCCGGCGGCGTTGGCAGCACCCAGGAGTACCGCCAGGAAGCCCAGCACGTACTGCAAAGGCGTCGAGGCGTAGGCCAGGGCGAACATTGCGCCGACGAGCACGATGCCGTGGACGAAGTTCGAGCCGGACATCAGCGGCGTGTGCAGAATGGTTGGCACCCGCGAGACGACCTCGTAGCCGGTGAAGGCCGCGAGCACGAAGATGTAAACGTAGAGCCAATCGGACATCCACGTGAGATTCTCAATACCGCTCATGGCTACTCCTTGATCGCTTGGGTCGGCTCTTCAGCCGGGTCGGGGCTGGGGCTGGCGGTGGGCGTCGGAATGAAGCCCGGCGTCGGGTCGGGTTCGGCATCGAAGCCGAGCACTTGGCGCACCAGCTTGTTGACGACCTGCCCGTCGTGGGTCAGGCAGGAGCCCGCAACGACCTTGTCCTCCCAGTCGAGCTTGATCAGACCGTCGGAGATCATCGGCGTGAGGAAGTTGAGCAGGTTCTTCGAGAACATCTCCGAGGCGTGCACGGGCATCCGGCTGGGCAGGTGCACCGGCCCGTAGACGAGGGCATTGCCGACCTTGACGTCCTGCCCGGGTTGAGTTCCCCAGACGTTCCCGCCGTTCTCGGCCATCATGTCGATGACGACGGCCCCAGGCTTCATGCCCTTCACCATGGATTCGGAGATGATCGACGGAGCGCGCTTGCCCGGCACCCCGGCTGTGGTGATCAGCACGTCGGCAGAGGCGACGGCCTTGGCCAGTTTCTCCGCTTGCAGCGCCTTTTCCTCAACGGTCAGCTCGCGGGCGTACCCGCCCGAACCATGGGCCGAAACCCCGACGTCGACGAACTTGGCACCCAGCGACTCCACCTGTTCCTTCACCTCGGAGCGCACGTCGTAGCCGTAGACGACCGCACCGAGCCGGTGCGCGGTGGCGATCGCCTGCAAACCGGCGACGCCAGCGCCGACTACCAGCACCTGGGAAGGACGGATGGTGCCCGCCGCATAGGTGAGCATTGGGAAGAACTTGGGCGCGCGCGCGGCGGCCAAGATCACGCACTGGTAGCCCGAGCAGGCGGCCTGCGAGCTCATGACGTCCATGGACTGGGAACGTGAAATGCGGGGAATCAGTTCCGAGGCGAAAGCTGTGATCTTCTTGGAAGCGAGCAACTCGGCACGCTGCCTGTCAGAGTACGGATAGAGCAGACCCATCAGGATCGTACCCTCGCGCATCTGCCCGATCGTCTCAAGCGAGGGCGGATCGACGGACCAGATGACGTCCGACGCGGCCAGTACCTCGGCCGTCGAATCCACCCAGTTCACGCCCTCAAGGCTGGTCTCGTCCAAGTAGGCGCCTGCCGTGGCGCCCCTTTCGACGACGACCTCAACCCCGAGGCCCTTCAACTTCTGAACTACAGCCGGAACGATCGGGCTGCGGCGTTCTTTCGGATCGGAGCTGACAGGAACACCGACTACAACCGGCATAGAAAACTCCTTAACTCAGCACCCCTTATTTAGGGGATTTGCGGAGCAAACGCTCCGAAACTCAGCCTAGCGGACAAACGGCCAACAAGCAGCTTTGCAGTTGCACGAACGTGCGGCGGTGTTCGTCGTCATGGTGTACGCCCCCATCACAAGCTTAAGAGTGTCCTCGTTTGTCGGAAGTTCACCGCTCACGGTAGGCTTGCCAACTGTTTGCGTCCTGGACCGCCCTCGGACCTAGTGGGGCGGGCCGAAACGGGGCGCAGGCATTAACTACTAGTTATATATCGGAGTTCGACTCTATGACCTCAATCGAGGCTGTTGCGATCGACGACATCGGTTCTAAGGAAGATTTCCAGAAGGCCGTCGACGCCACCATCAAAAACTTCAAAGACGGGGACATTGTCTCCGGCACCATTGTGAAGGTCGACCGCGACGAGGTGCTCGTCGACATCGGCTACAAGACCGAGGGTGTCATCCCCTCCAAAGAGCTTTCCATCCAGCATGATGTGAACCCCCTCGAAGTTGCCCAGGTCGGCGACACCATTGAGGCCCTCGTGCAGCAGAAGGAAGACAAAGAAGGCCGCCTGATTCTGTCCAAGAAGCGCGCCCAGTACGAGCGCGCCTGGGGCACCATCGAGGAGATCAAAGAGGCCGACGGCGTCGTCCTCGGCAAGGTCATCGAGGTCGTCAAGGGCGGCCTCATCGTCGA
>JAISTE010000079.1 GCA_031272825.1 Propionibacteriaceae bacterium
ACGCCTCCCCATCCTCGTCGTCACGCACTTCCCCCCGCCGTCATCCCCCGCATCCCCCTCCCCGTCATCCCGCGCGCAGTCGCGGGATCTCACTGTGCTGCTCCCCAGCACCTAAACCAACCCAACCCAGATCCTGCGACTCCGCTTCGCTCCGCGCAGGATGACGAATGGTGGGTACCCGCCGAAACACTCCCCTAACACGAACCCACTAGCATCCCCGGCCATGAGTGAATATCCGCAGGCCGTGGCCCGCTTTGCCGAAGTCCTCGCCGAACTGGGGCACCCGAACACCCCGATCATGATGTCCGATTCCACCCGAACCGCCGTGGAGGCGGCCGAGGCCGTGGGCGTCGAACTGGGACAGATCGTGAAATCTCTAGTTTTCCGTCGCAAAGAGGACGATGCCGTGGTGCTGGTACTCACATCGGGGGATAACCGAGTGGACGAGAAGAAGGTTTCGGCGCTGACGGGGAAGATCGGAAAGGCGGACGCCGATTTCGTGAAAGAAAAATCCGGCTACACGATCGGCGGGGTGCCGCCTTTTGGCCACGACACTGAGCCGGTGGCGCTCATGGATGAAGATCTCCTGCGTTTCGATGTGGTTTGGGCGGCGGCGGGAAACCCCAAGGCCGTGTTCGAGCTGACCCCGGCGCAACTGCTCGAGTACTCGGGGGCCAAGCTGGCGAACGTCGCGAAGAAGTAGCGGTCTAGCTCTTAGTCGGCCTGCCACGCTTGGGAATCGGCTTGGCCTCCTTGGGCAGCCGGCCGTTCTTCTTCAAAGCTTGGCGCAGCACTACCTCGATCTGGGCGTTCACCGAGCGCAGTTCGTCGCTGGCCCACGCGCTCAAAGCCGCGTGAACCGCTGGGTCGAGCCGGAGCAGAACCGACTTCCGCTCCGGCTTTTCGCTTGCTGCCATGTAAAACCCGTCAGTTGTAAAGCGTCCCGGCGTTGACGATCGGGGCGGCCTGGGTCGAGCCGCACAGCACCACCAGCAGGTTGGAGACCATGGCGGCCTTGCGTTCGTCGTCGAGCTCTACGACGTTCTCTTCCTCCAGCTTGTTGAGGGCGCCCTCGACCATGGAGACCGCCCCTTCGACGATCTTTTCGCGGGCGGCGATCACGGCGTCGGCCTGCTGCCTTTGCAGCATCGCGTGGGCGATCTCGGGAGCGTAGGCCAGGGAGGAGATGCGGGTTTCAATGACCTCGATGCCGGCCGTCGCTACCCGCTGGGCGACTTCGTGCGCCAGCTCGTCGGCCACCACGTCGATGGAACCGCGCAGGGAGGTGGCGTTCGGGTCGGTGGTGTCGTAGGGATGGGCGGTGGCCACGTGCCGCAGCGCCGATTCGGACTGGGTATGGATGAACTCCTCGTAGTCCTCGACGGCGAACACGGCCTTGGCGGTGTCGGCCACCTGCCACACGACGATCGCGGCGATGTTGACCGGGTTGCCCTCGGAATCGTTGACCTTGAGCTCGCTGGTTTCGAAATTGTGCACCTTGATGGAGACCTTGCGGCGGGCGGTGAACGGCAGCGTCGCCATCATGCCGGTCTTGCGGATGGTGCCGATGTAGTTTCCGAAGAATTGCACCACCTTGGTGTCCCCGGGGCTGACGATGGTGAGCATGGAGGACATGAATGACGCCAATATCAGGGCGATGATGGATAGCACCAATTCCCAGCCCTGCACTTCCCCGGTGGATTCCTGGGTGATGCCGACGTCGATGAAGCCTAGGATGCTCAGCGCTAGGATCACCACGGTGAGCAGCAGCATCAACCAGCCGTTGGCCGTCTTGGCTTGCTTCTCCTGGATCGAAACCTCGGTGCCGTCATGCCCAACGGGAACCGTTGAGACTCGCACGTTCTCACTCATATCGCGTCCTTTCTTTGCGATATAAAAATGCTATCACTTTTTGGTGCTGGTGGGTTTACACTCGGGGGCTGTTCAGGGTCTGGTTCTTGGTTTCGTGTCATGGAGGAATTCCTTTGCCCGCTTGGTTTGGGCTAGCGTTTCCCCCATGCCAGATGTGCTTTTCTCCCTTGTCGGCGGCGTTGGCCGCGTTACCCTCAACCGTCCTTCGGCGATCAACGCCCTGTCCCTGGACATGTTGCACCAGATTGAGGAGACGGTTGGCGGCTGGGCGTCTTCGGGCCAGCTCACCTCGCTGGTGATCTGCGGAAACGGCGAGCGCGGGTTCTGCGCGGGGGCGGACGTGCGGCAGCTGCGTTCCTTGCTGCTTTCCGATCCTGCGCTCGGGGTGGCATACCTGCGCGACGAATACCGGCTGGACGAGATGCTGGCCACCTTGCCGGTACCGGTCAGCGCCGAGCTGTTTGGTATTTCCATGGGCGGCGGGCTGGGGCTGACTCAGCACGCTCAGACTCGCGTTGGGGATGCGTCGACGCGGTGGGCCATGCCCGAAGTTGGCATCGGCCTGTGGCCGGACGTGGGCATGTGCTTCCACCTGGCCCGGCTCCCCCGCCGCATCGGCTATTTCCTGGCTATGACCGGGCGCACGATCGACGGAGCCAGCGCACGTTTCGCGGGGCTGCTCACTACCGCAGATGTGTCTCCGGCTGACTCGCCGCTCGCTGGTGACGCGGTTTGGATCGAGGAGTGTTTCGACGCCGACAACCCGCTTACTGTTTTGGAGCGATTAGCTGCGCACCCCAACCCGGCTGCGCAGGAGTGCGGACAAGAAATCCGCTCGAAGTCGCCGCTGTCGGTGGCCGTCAGCTTCGAGGCCGTCCGACGGGCGGCGGAGCACCCCGACATCGCCGCGACGCTGGCCCAAGACCTAACGCTGGCCGAGAACTTCCTGGCCGAATCTGATTTCGTCGAGGGTGTCCGGGCCCAGCTCGTCGATAAGGATAGGAATCCGAGATGGCAGCACAGGGCGATTGAGGACGTTGACCCGGCAACTGTGGCGGCATATTTCGCCTGAACCTGCCTCTCTTGCAAGATCGTGAACGGTCTTGGAGCCTTTTCTCGGGCTGCCGCAGCGTTATCTACTGAAAACGCATCTCTTTCTCGCCCGCCGGCCCGATTTTGGTTCACGATCTTGCCTTGAGGAGGATGCCGACCCCCATTCAGCCCTGAAGCCCAACCGACCGCCGGGGTGGACCGGCGTGAAGGCCCTGCGGGAGCGCTCGACCAGCCATTAAGCTCCGGGTTGAGGTGATAACAATGACAACTTCCGAAAACCGCGTCTTGCGGGCGCTCGCCAACGCACTGGGCGTTGTAGGGCTGGCGCTGGGCGTCGGCACTTTTGGGCTTCACATCTATTGGGGTGTAGGCGGCAAGTGGCTTCCGGGCGGCTCAATTCCCGAAGCCATGAGCGAGCGCTTCTTGCTCATGGGCTGGGTGGCCGCATTCCCCATGCTGGCGCTGGGGATATGGAACCTGATAGTTATTCCGAAGCTTGCCGACCGTTTGCCGCGGCTGTTGGCAAAGATCGCCAGAGCGCTGAACTGGCTTGCCGGAATCGGATTGATGCTAGTGGCGGTCGCAACGGAACTCATGCCCGTGCCGATCGAGAACATCGCCCCGGGCGATCCCCAAGGCGGGGACATCTTTTCTTTCTGGTTCCGCGAGGGAGCCGTCTGGGGAGCGGTGATCGTGGCGTCGATGATTTGCGATGCGCTGGCTCGACGCTCGCAACGGAATTGAGCCGTCCGCGCCAACCCGAGACCTGGCGATTTGGACTCGCAAGCCTGGCCATCCGATAGCTCGCCGAAACGTGGCTAAGATGGGCCGGGAGCCAAAGGAGTGCCATGTTGAAGCAGTCGGTGTTTGACCAGTTTCGCCTAACCAATCTTGAAAAGAACCTCGGCGTGTACGGGGTTCACGTGTACCAGGAGGGGGAAGGTGAGATCGAGCTTCGCTTCCGCGCCGACGACCGCCTGCAGTGCTGGTCGACGTCCAAGACGTTCACCTCGTTGGGCGTCGGGATGTGCGCGGACGAAGGGCGGCTAACCCTGGACGACACCGTGCTGAGCTTCTTCCCCGAGTTCGAGTCCAAGGCCGCACCGGGCTCCGAGGCCATCACGGTCAAGAATCTGCTGCAGATGCAGCCCGGCAAGGACTACCCGTTCTTCGAGGAGACCGACGAAACGGTCATGGACACCACCGACTGGGCCGAGCTGTTCTTCGCCGGAACCATGACCTCCACCCCCGGCACGAAGTTCTATTACGCCAACGGCGGCTCGTACATGCTCGCCCGGATCGTCGAGGCGGTGAGCGGCCTAACCCTGCGCGATTACCTCATGCCACGGCTGTTCGGCCCGCTGAAGATCCTCAACCCCTGGTGGAACACGGATTCGCGCGGGCATTCGCTGGGCGGTTACGGACTGCAGCTCAAGACTTCGGAGCTGGCCAAGCTCGGGCGTCTTCTGCTGCAAGAAGGCGAGTGGGAGGGTAAGCAGCTAGTTTCCCCGTCGTACATCCAGGCCATGCACACCGACACCGTCGAGCAAAACGGCCACTTCCCCGACCCCGAATCCAACGCTGGCTACGGCTATCAGGTATGGCTGAACGTCGAGGGCGGCTACCGGGCCGACGGCATGTACGGCCAATACTCGATAGTCATCCCGGACAAGTGCGCGGTAATCACAACGACGGCCCACAACGAGCTGGATCAAGCCTCGATCATCCGAGCTGTGTTCACAGACATCGCCAGCAGGTTGTGAGGGCGAGGATTTTGCGGATTCATCCTCCATGAGCGGCAGGACATCCCCAGCCGCTTGCAGGATCCCTAGCCGAACTCCTCTTTCAGCCTGGCCAGCACCCGCCGGTTCGCCTCGTCCGCCACTTCGTGCCAGCCGAAGATACATACCGAGAACAGGCCATCGAAGTTGATCTCCCTGAGCGTCTCGAACACCCGCTCGAAAGGAACCTCGCCCTTACCGATCTCAGCATGCTGATGCACACGCGCGTCCACACCAGGAGGATTCACGATATAGCGGTTCCCATCATTCGCCGCATGATTCAACGCATCCGCCACATGCACCTCCCGCAGCTTCGGCGCGCTTGAGCGGATCATCCGCTCCACATCACCCGCACCCTCAGACAGATGGAACACATGCGGGCAGCAAAACTCGTAGCCAATCCAGCCCAGATTCGCACCCCGGATCACCCGGTACGCCTCATCATGAGTCTCCACAAAATCATACGGATGCGCCTCCATATTCAAACGGATACCGTACTTCTCAAAATCAGGAGCGAGCTCCTCAATCGAGCGATACCACGACTGCTCACACTCCTTCGGCGTATTCGGATCACCCGAAAACTCAGAAGTGATCTCACGGCAATCAATCTGATCAGCCAACACCAACAGCCTGCGCCAATTCCGCACCTGGTTCGCCCGCTCACGCTCATCAACAGACGACCAATTGAACACCGGATTCAAAGTCGCCACCTTGATACCAGACTTGCGCTGCGCCTCGTTCAACTCAGCAACAAACTCATCATCAGCCTTCGGATACCGATGCCAAAAATGGAACTCCTCATTCGGAGATAACTCCACACA
>JAISTE010000092.1 GCA_031272825.1 Propionibacteriaceae bacterium
AAGGAACTGTGGGCCGATTGGCTGGATCAATCGAACACGACGCCCGCCACACTACTAGCCCACGCGCTCGCCGCATCTGCCGAAGTAGAGAAAACGTTGGAATATCGCCCGGTGGGCCCGGCCTGGCTGGCCACGCGCGGCTCAAAACGCCGGGACGGCCCGGAGTTGATAGAACGCGTGGGCTGAACTTTGCGAAGCCCTTGTTGGCGGTGTAAACGGCAAGTAGACTATGCGTGACATGTCACGAGGAGGGATTATGTCTCTAAGCGCCACCGAACGCCAGCGCAAGCGCCGCACCGCACTGCGGGAACGTCACCTGCGCCCAGTGCAGCTTTGGCTTCCCGATACCCGCGACCCTCAGGTCGAATCCCGGATTCGTGCCCAATGCGCGGCGCTAGCTTCCGACCCGCACGAGGGTGAGATCTTGGATTGGATCGAAGCCGCCTCCGATTCGGAGGGTTGGGAGTGATTTCGCGCGGGGATATGGTGACTATTGCGCTGCAGGGAGATTACGGAAAACCCAGGCCTGCGGTCGTCGTTCAATCAAATCTCATGTCTGACCTGCCTTCGGTTGTCATCTGTCCGGTTACGTCCGCGCTGAGGGAGGCAGACTTTCGCCCGGTGTTGGAACCGGCTGGGCCCAACGGGCTGCAAACCAAATCCCAGGTAATGACGGACAAAATCACCGCCGTGAAACGAGAGAAAGTCGGGAAGCGGATTGGGAAAGTCACCCGCGCCGAGATGGTCGAGATTGAGCGCTGTATAGCCGAGGTCTTGGGATTCGGCGGCTGACTAAGCGGATCCGAAGCGGCGCTCTCGGGAGGCGTATTGCTCGATGGCCGCCCATAGGTCGCGGCGGTCGAAGTCGGGCCAGAGCTTGTCGGAGAAGACGAACTCGGCATAGGCGCTCTCCCAGAGCTGGAAATTGCTCAGGCGCTGCTCGCCCGAGGAGCGTATGAACAAATCCACGTCCGGGACTTCGGGCTTGTAGAGGTAGTGGTGGAAGGACTTCTCGGTGATGTGCTTGGGGTCGAGCTTGCCCTCGGCGGCGAGCGCGGCGATCTGGCGGGCGGCGTCGACGATCTCGGCTCGGCCCCCGTAGTTCATGCAGAACTGGAAGGTGAGCTTGTCGTTGTGCTTGCTCATCTCTTGCGCTTCCAGCAGCTCCTTGATTACCGACTTCCACAGCTTGGGGGCGCGCCCGGCCCATAGGACTTTTACCCCCATCGCGTTTAGGGAATCGCGGCGGTTGTGGATCACCGTGCGGTTGAAGCCGAGCAGCCAGCGAACTTCGTCGGGGGAGCGCCGCCAGTTTTCCGTCGAGAATGCGAAGACGGAAAGATACTTGACGCCGATCTCAAGCGCACCCTCAATGACGTCGAACAGCGCGCCCTCGCCGCGCTTGTGGCCCTCGGTGCGGGCCAGGCCCCGGGCTTTCGCCCAGCGGCCGTTACCGTCCATGACGATGGCGACGTGTTTCGGGATGCGGACCGGATCGACCGCTGGCGGGGTGGCACCTGACGGGTGCGGGCTGGGAGAGACGTATTCCACGTGCTTAGCCTATGCCGTCTCGGTTGTTACGTTGATTTTCTGGCTAATTGCAGATCCCGCGACTGCGCGCGGGATGACGAGGGGAGGGGTCTTGGTAGTCACGTTGAGTTTCTGTGTAAGGGAGATAGATCCCGCGACTACGCGCGGGATGACGAAGCAGGGGTCTCGGTGGCCGCGTTGAGCTTGCGGGCCAACCACAGCAGCACGGCGGCGGCGAGCAGCCAACCGGCGAGATCCCATACGGCGTTGATCCAGGTCGCCTGCGAGGTCGCCAGCGCCGTGGCAACCGAGGAAGTGGTCGCGGCGATCGCGAAGGACAGCATGTTGTTGGCGGCGTGGGCGGCGATTGAGCATTCGAGACCGCCGGTCAGGATCACCAGGGCGCCCGAGATCAGCCCGAAGCCGAAGCGGTCTACGAACAGCGGCAGGTTCTGCGTGCCGTGGAAACCAGCGAAGAACAGGGCCGAAACCACCACGGCCGCCCACTTGTTGCGCACCGCCGAACCCAGGGCGTTGAGCAGATAGCCGCGGAATATGTACTCCTCGGCGGCCGCCTGAATCGGCGAGGTGAGCAAGATCACGACCAGGAACCAGACCCAGTTGTCCTGCGGGTTCCAGGTAGGCAGCGACGGCACCGAGAAGGTGTAGCAAAGAAACATCGCCACAGCGGCGGGAAAGAGGCCCAGCAGGGCCAGACGCCAGCGGAACCCTGGCTGTACGGAGGCCAGCCACCGGCCCTCGACGCGGTTGAGCAGTACCCAGATGAGGTAGCACAATCCGATCATCAGCCCGATCCCCAGGTGCCGGGCCAGCATTCCGCTCGGCGTGTTGAGCGCCTGGGCGTCGGCAAAGGCCTGCTCGATCGGCCCTTGTGCCCCGCCGAGTACCCAGAACAAGGCGGCCAGCGCGAAGACCAGGTAGGGCATGATCAGGATGAAGGAGACGATCAGCACGAAGATGCCGATGAGGCAGCGTCCTATCGCCCCGAACTTTGGCAGCCCCTGGGCGTCGAAATCTTCCAAGAGCAGCGAATAGGGCAGGCCCTTGGCGGGACGCCGCAGCCCGTTCACTCGGCGACCACCGGATTCGTCAGCGTGCCGATGCTGTCGATCTCGATGGAGACAGACTGCCCGGGCTCCATCGGCCCGATCCCGGCGGGAGTGCCGGTCAAGATTACGTCCCCGGGGAGCAGCGTCATGATGCCCGAGATCATCTCGATGAGGGCGGGAATGTCCCAGATCATCTCGGAGGTCTTGCCCTTTTGCCGCACCTCGTCGTCGACGGTCGTGGTGATGGCCAGTTGTCCGGCCTCGGCGGGGGAGAGGTGGGCATTGATCCACGGCCCGAGAACGGTGAAGGTGTCGTAGCCCTTGGCCCGCAGCCACGGGCCCTTCGGATCTTGGAGATCGCGGGCGGTGACGTCGTTGCCGACGGTGTACCCGAAGATGACGTCCTTGGCCCGTTCCCTGGGAACCCTGCGGCAGATATTAGAAATGACGATCGCCAGCTCGCCCTCGTAATCGAGCTGCTTGCACTCGGTCGGCTTGATGATCGCCTCGCCCGGGCCGATCACCGAGGTGTTGGGCTTGAGAAAGAGCTTGGGGAAATCGGGTTGCTCCCAGCCCAGCTCGTTGGTGTGTGAGCGGTAGTTCTGACCCACTCCCACCACCTTGGATCTGGGCAGCACCGGAGCGAGCAGCCGCACCTCTTCGAGCGCCAGGCGCTCGCCCGTGTAGCGCACCCTCCCGGCGAACGGATCCCCGCTGACAACCTGGATGGTGTCGGGGTGTTCTCCGTGGTCAACTGCCAGTTCGACGATTCCGTACTCCGGCCCGCGCTCAGAGGCGAAACGCGCAATTCTCATAGATTCCTCGCTCTTGATTGTGGGCAGAAGTCTACGCCAGCGGCAAGCGGGCTAGACTAACGCCCGTAACTGCTACCTGGAGGTTCAATGCGCGAGAGCTGCTCCGCCAACAATCGCTGAGCTGCCGCGGCGGCGGCTTCGACAAGCTCGGCAATCCTCGAGCGAAGACGTCCCATGAACTCCATTACCATTTCAGATCTTTCATTCCACTGGCCCGACGGCCAACTAGTGTTCTCCAACATCTCCGGCTCGTTCCCGCCCGGGCGGACGGCCCTGGTCGGGGACAACGGCTCGGGAAAGTCCACCTTGCTGCGGCTGATCGCCGGACATCTCAAGCCTTCCTTAGGGGCCATAGCTGTGGCGGGATGGGTCGATTACCTTCCGCAGGATTTGGGATTGTCGCGCTATCTGTCAGGCGGCAGCCGGGATCGCCAGAGCGTGGCGGACTTGCTCGGCATCCGTGCCAAGCTGGAGGCCTTGCGGGCCATCGAATCCGGGGATGCTGCCGCGTCCAACTTCGAGACGCTGGCCGACGACTGGGACATCGAATCCAGGGCCGGGGAGGCGCTGCGCGAGGTCGGGCTGAACTTGGGCCTAGACGCACTCGATCGTCCGATCTCGACGCTCTCGGGCGGGGAGGCAGTGCTGGCCGCCCTGGCCGGGCTCAAGGTTCGCCGCGCTCCCGTCGTGCTGTTGGATGAGCCCACCAACAACCTGGATCGGGCCGGAAAGCTAGCGGTGGCTCAGCTTGTGCGCGGCTGGAAAGGGGCGTTGGTCGTCGTCAGCCACGATCTGGATTTACTCGAAGAAGTTGACGCTACGGCGGAACTCTACGGCGGGCAACTGCGGTTCTTCGCCGGGCCGTACTCGGCCTATCGGTCGGCGATTAGCGCCGAGCAAGAAGCGGCCGTCGAGCAGGCGGCCAATGCGAAGGCCGCCATCAAGAAGGAGGCGAAGCAGCGGGCGCAGGCCGAAACCAGGCTCGCGCACCGGGCCGCGCAGGCAAAGAAACAGAGTAAGCAGGGGATGCCGCACGGGGCCGTCGACTATCTGACGAACCGCTCGGAAAAGTCGGTATCCAAGCTCAGGGGCAAGCTCGACGAGCGCTTGGAAGCGGCCAGAAAAGGGGCCGCGGAGGCTGCCGACAAGGTGCGGAAGGTTGAGCCCATCCGCATCGACCTGCCCGATCCTGCGGTTGCGGCAAGCAGACGGTTGGCAATCTTGGGCGACGGCGAACACGAGTTCGTAATCCAGGGGCCGATGCGCGTGGTGTTGTTAGGGCCGAACGGATCCGGGAAGACCACGTTGTTGGAACAGCTTGTGAGCTCGGCTGATCACGGCTCTCCCGTCCCCGGGCTGGATCCGGGGCGGGCTCCCGAGCTTCCGTCCCCGGCCCCTGAGCTTCCGTCCTCGGCCCCCGAGCCGGGGCGGCCACCCGCCGCCAACACTCGACGCCCCTGGGCCCAGCTCCTAACCGACCGTTTCGGCTACCTGCCCCAACGCTGGAATCTAGATCCCAACCGCTCGGCTCTGGACTTGGTGGGCGAGGCCGCGCCGGACGTCGAACCGGGGAAAATACGCAACCAGCTAGCACGGATGCTGTTGCGCGGCGACGCCGCTCTGCGCCCGACCTCGACCCTTTCGGGCGGCGAGAAGTTCAGGGTTGCCCTGGCCCGGCTGCTGCTCGCCGAGCCGCCGGCGCAGCTCCTGATCTTGGATGAACCGACCAATAACCTGGACATCTCCTCGGTGGCACAGCTGGTAGAGGCGCTCGGCGCCTACAGGGGAGCGGTGTTGGCCGTCACTCACGACGAGCGCTTCGCCGAGGCGTTGGGCCCGCAAATGCGGCTGGAAATGCGAAAAGCGTTGCGAAGCGGCGGATGGGAAATTGTTGGAACCCCCTGATAGCGTCCGAAGTTGGGGCTTGAGCGCATCCCCTAGTGACACGCTCTGGAGCTGCTTGTACGCCAGGCAGGACTTGAACCTACGACCGGGTGTGTATAAGACACCTGCTCTAACCAACTGAGCTACTGGCGCATCAGGACAAGCACTGATACTACCGGATTTGTGGAGGGGAGGGGTGGAGCGTCTTCGTCGCAACAATCGTAAGATCTGTGTTGAAAGGCAGTTGATGACGGAACCCGCTCTTCGTCGTTCCGCTGCGCTCCACGACTCCGGAGCACTTTCGTCGCAACGATCAAAACCTACGGTTTTGTTGTTGTCTCCTCAAGTGCTCCCCCGCCTGGACTCGAACCAGGAACCCTCTGATTAACAGTCAGATGCTCTGCCGATTGAGCTACGGAGGATCGGCGCGAGACAGAACATTACCACCATGGCTACGGGAATCCGAAATCGAACGGGCTGTACGGCACCAGATGCGTTCATTGGTTGGTGAGAAATCTCCGCCTTTCCTTGTCCTGTCTCATGGTTCGGGTTACCGTTCTTGTACCCGACCGCCAGCCAATCCTCGGTCGGCCGCAGGAGAGAACAATGAAACGCAAGGTAGTCATCGGCATCGTCGCCGGGGTAGTAGTAGCCGCCGGTGCGGGGATCATCTACTCGGTACTCAACTCAGGTACGACGGTCAGCGTCGCCGCCGTGGAAAAGGCCACGTTGGACGTCACCGTGTCGGCGACCGGAACGCTCACGGCCAAGACAAGCGTGGGCGTCTTCCCTCCGACCGCCGGAACCATCGGCTCCCTCAAGGTCTCCGACGGGGACAAGGTGGCCAAGGGCGATGTACTCGCGGTAATGGCCAAGGGCCCGCTGCGCGAAGCCCAAACCCAGGCGCAAGCGGCCTTGTCGGCGGCCTATGCGCAGGCGGATGCGGCCAAATCGAGCACGGACGCGCAGAAATCCGCCGCCGCAGATGCGGTAACCGCCGCGAAGGCGGCGCTGGCCACGGCCAAAGATAATCTGGCTAAGGCCGAGCTGAAGGCACCGGCAGCCGGCGTGGTGAGCTTTGCCGCAGGCATCGAAAAGGGCGCGGGCCTAACCCCGGGCGTCGCGGCGTTCACGATCGTCGACCAGGACTCGCTGCTGCTCGAAGCAGCTGTCGACGAGACCGACATTGCGAAGGTTGAGAAGGGCCAGGCCGCAGCCGTCACGCTCGACGCCTACCCGGATTCCCCGATGTCGGGCAAGGTCGAAAGCGTCGGGCAGTCGGCCACCACGACCGCCACCGGCTCGGTCGCTTTCCTGGTCAAGATCACCTTCGAAACTGGTTCCAACAAGGTGTTGGACGGTATGAGCGGCTCTGCCGAGATCACCGTCGAACAGGCAAAGGACGCGCTTGCGGTGCCCGTCGAGGCGGTGCTGAGCGACGGCGGCACCAACTCAGTATTCACAGTCGCCAGCGACGGCACGGTGAAGAAGGTCGCGGTGAAGATCGGAGCCGAGACCGATACCCAGGTGCAGATCACCGATGGGGTACAGGCTGGAGACCGGGTCGTGACGGTCGGCGCGGCCTCACTCAGTGACGGCCAGAAGGTGCGGATCTCATGACGGCCATCGTCGAAACGCGAGCTCTGGCCAAGACCTACGGCAGCGGCGAGACCGCGGTTCACGCGCTCGCCGGGATTGATCTCAGCATCGAATCGGGCCAGTTCGTGGCCGTTATGGGGCCGTCGGGCTGCGGAAAATCCACGCTGCTCAACATGCTCGGCGGGCTGGATAACCCAACGGACGGAGAAGTGGCGATCGGCGGCGAGGAGCTGAGCAAGCTCAGCGACGACGCCCTCACCGAACTGCGCCGCCACAAGATCGGCTTCATCTTCCAGGCCTTCAACCTGATTCCGATGCTCACCGCCACCGAGAACGCCTCCCTTCCGCTGCGCCTCGACGGCGACGGAACCGCAAACGACAAGGCAAATCACTGGCTGGAAGCGGTGGGGTTGGGCGATCGGTTGGGAAACCGCCCCGACCAGCTCTCCGGCGGGCAGCAGCAAAGAGTAGCCGTCGCGAGGGCGTTGACCACCGACCCGGCGCTCATCCTCGCCGACGAACCCACCGGCAACCTGGATTCCAAGGCGGCGACGGAGATCGTCGGCCTGCTGCAGCAGGTCGCGGTCAAGTGGGGCAGAACCGTACTCATGGTTACGCACGACGCACGCGTCGCCTCCTATGCCCACCGGTTGCTGCTCATGCGCGACGGCGCGATCGTCGGCGACCGCCAGCTCGACGGCACCCGCGAGGCGCCGTACCGGGCCCTGGAAGAACTGGATCTGCTGTGAACGTCGCCCTCATCCCCGGCCCCAAACCCAACCTCGTCATCCTGCGGTCTATTCGTCGCGTCAGTTGGTTCACGCCCAACCCCCACCCGGGAGGCTCACATGCTTGAAGCCGCCCGGCTGGGCCTTCGCTACCTCATCTCCCGAGGCAAACGCTCGGTGTTCACGACCCTGGCCGTCACCATCGGCGTGACGCTGGTGTTTGGCCTCAACTCCATCGCCCCGACCCTGGAAAACGCCTTTATCAAGACCATGTCCCAGACCGCCGGAAACATCGACGTCAGTGTGACCGGCAGCTTCGGACAGGACTTCTCTGCGTCCGTCGCAGACGAAGTCTCCCAGACCGCGGGCATCGCGGCGGTTTCTCCCGAAGTTCAGAAAACCTCGCCGATTCCCAGCAACGGCCCGACCGATCCCGACCGCCCCAGCTCGGCTACCGTCATCGGAGTCCAACAAGGCAGCCCCGTGCGCTCCTGGCCGCTGGCCGAGGGCCGGGCCCTGGCGCCGAGCGATCAGCGGGCGGTGGTGATGAACTCGGACGTCGCGCAAAAGCTGGGGTTGGGCGTCGGCGATACCCTCACGCTTCCGGCGGCCGTCGGCTCGATACCGCTCACGGTCGTCGGGTTATTGAATCAAAACTCCGGGCCGGGGGAGACCCAGGTCTTCATCCCGCTCAGTACCGCGCAATCCATGTTTGGCTTGGGAGGACGCCTAACTACAGTCAATGCCGAGTTCACCAAGGATGCCGACAAGAGCGCAGTCCAGGCCGCGCTGCAGGCCAAACTCGGCGACGACTACACGGTCGGCGGGCTGGCCTCCGATTCGTCGCTGCTCGCCTCAATGCAGGTGGCCGAGATGGCCTACATGATGTTCGGCCTGTTCGCGATGGCGACCGCCGCGTTCATCATCCTCAACTCCTTTAGGACGGTAGTGGCCGAGCGCCGCCACGACATCGGGATGCTGCGGGCGGTCGGCATGAAACGCCGCCAGGTGCTCGCCATGTTCTTGGTCGAATCGGCGCTGCAAGGCGCAGCGGGCTCGCTCGTCGGGCTTGTGCTCGGCGCGCTCATGGCCTATGGAGTTTTCGCGCTGCTCGGCCCGATGGTCGAATCGTTCATGCACATGTCTTTGGGGAATCCTGTCTTTGAGCCATCTACCGCGCTCATCTCGCTGTTGATCGGCGTCGGGGTGACGATCGTCTCCGCTCTTTGGCCGGCCAGGCAGGCGGCCAAAATCTCTCCGATGGAGGCCCTGCGCCCCCAGGACAACGCCGTTTTCCGCAAGACCTCAACCCGTCAGGCTTGGGCGGGCCTGGGCGTGGCCGTCTTCTCGATCTTCTGCCTGTTTACCGGCGATACCAACTTGATCGGCCTGGGCGCTGTGTTGATTCTCGTGGCCGTGGCGCTGGTGCTGCCGGTACTCGTCGACCCCTTGTCCAAGCTGTTCGGGCGGCTCATCGACGTCATATTCAAGAACGAGGGGGCCATCGCCCGCTCGAACATCACCAGGAATCCCTCTCGCTCGGCCACCACGGCCTCGGCGGTCACGCTCTCGCTGGCGGCGATCGTCGCGATGGTTTCGGTGATTACCTCAATCCTGGCCGGTTTCACCAAGTATCTCGACGATTCCATGAGCGCCGACTACATGTTCATTCCGCAATCCATCGTGCTGGCCGAGGGCAACGTGGCAGCCGGGCCGCAAATGGCCCAGCGCGTGGCCGACACCGAGGGGATTAGGGCAGTTTCAACGATCCGGCTCGCGATGGCCCGGGAGGGTTCGTCCCAGGTGCAGGTACTCGGCATCGACCCGGCAACCTACCTGGACGTCGCCGAGATCGTGTGGAACACCGGCTCGTCGGATCAAGCCATCTCGCAGCTGGCAGCGGGCCGCTGGGTGATCGCCAACGGTATCTATGCGACGCAACACTCGCTGCGGCCGGGCATGGGCGTCGAGCTGGATACGCCGAGCGGGCGCAAGACCTACTTCGTCGCCGGGATCGGCAACGACTATCTCAACTCGAAAATCTCTACTCTCTACACCTCGCAGGCGAACCTGGCAAGGGATTTCGACGTCGACGAGGACATTATGGTCTTCGCCGACCGTACCGCAGGTTCGGATGCGGCCCAGGTGGAAGCGCGGCTGCAAAAGATCGCCGACGACTACCCGGCGTTCAAGCTCTACGACGCCGCGACCCTGCGCGAGGAGAACATCGCCACCTTCAACATGGCCTCGGCAATGTTCGACGTCCTGATCTTCGCCCTCGCTATACCCTCGCTCTTAGCGCTGTCCATCACGCTGACCATCTCGGTGCTGGGCAGGCGCCGCGAGATCGGCATGATGCGCGCGATCGGCGCCACCCGAAAGCAGGTGCGCAAGATGGTGGTCGCCGAATCCTTGCTGCTTGCCCTGATCGGTACGGCCTTCGGCTCGGTAACCGGCCTGTGGCTTGGCTACGCCCTAGACCGGGCGACATCCGCGGTCGGCTGGGAGGTTCCCTACGTTTTCCCCTGGGATGGCCTGCTGGTGACGATCGTGGCGGGCGTCGTCTTCGCGGTTCTGGCCGCGCGCGGGCCGAGCAAATCGGCCGCCGGTTTGGTGGTCGTCGAGGCGCTGCGTGCGGAGTAGTGCGCCAGCCAGCAGCTAGCTCAAATGGCTCAAATCGCACAGCGGAGTTTAACTTTCGTGTAGCCAAATGAGGTGTAGCGCAGCAAAGCGCTGAGGTGAGAACGCAAAGGGATGAAAAGTTCTTGCTTACGCTCAAGATGGCCATGAGGGCCACCTAGACGAAAGGAACCAAATGAGGTGCAAATTCCTATCCTTTGCCGTCGCGGCT
>JAISTE010000073.1 GCA_031272825.1 Propionibacteriaceae bacterium
CTCCCTAAAGATGATTCAATCTTGGTTTCCTCCGGCCCGTACGTCATCTCCGAGTACGCAAAGGGCTCTTCTATCACCCTTACACAAAACGAGAACTACAAGGGCGAGCACGCGGCTCCTGCCAATGAGATCATCATTCGCTACAACGAGGATCCGCAGGCGGCCGTCCAGGCACTGCAAAACGGCGAAGTCTCTCTGATCTCGCCGCAGTCGACCGCCGACATCTTGACGGCGCTGCAAGGGCTGGAGAGCCAGGGCGTCACGATCCTCTCCGGCGAAGAAGCTACCTACGAGCACGTGGACTTGACGTTCAACAACGGCGGCCCGTTCGACCCGAAGACCTACGGCGGCGACGAGGAGAAGGCGCTCAAGGTTCGCCAGGCGTTCTTGTACACGATTCCGCGCCAGACGATCGTCGACAACATCATCGTTCCGCTGAACCCGAACGCGACCATCAGGAACTCCTACAACGTGGTTCCTGGATCTGCCGGATATGACGAGGTGGTGGCCGCCAACGGCATGAGCGTCTACGACACCGTCGATATTGAGAAGGCCAAGACCCTGCTCGCCGAGGCAGGTGCGGAAAAGCCCAAGGTGCGCATCCTGTATGGCGCCTCCAACGTCCGCCGCCAGCAAGAGTTCAAGCTGATCAAGGAGTCCGCCGAGAAGGCTGGGTTCCAGATCGTCGACGGCGGGGATGACAACTGGGGTGCGAAGCTGGGTGACTCCAAGTCCTACGATGCCTCCATCTTCGGCTGGCAGACCGTCGGCACCGCCGTCACCGAGGCTGCGGCCAACTACGTCAAGGGCGGGACGAACAACTACGGCGGAATCAACATCCCCGAGATCGACCAGCTCTACGACGACCTGCAGACCGAACTCGATCCGGTCAAGCAGCAAGAAATCAACCAGAAGGTGGAGAAGATCCTTGTGGATCAGGCCTTCGGTGTGACTCTCTATCAGTTCCCGGCGGTCACCGCCTACAGCTCCAACGTGAGCGGTGTGGCCCCGATCACCATCTCCCCGACGATCGTCTCGGGGTTCTGGAACTGGAAGATCGAGGGATAACTCAATAACGTCTCGCGGCCCGGGCCGGGTGCCCGGGCCGCCCTTAAGGGGGGATATATTCTGCGCTATCTAGCGAAACGCTGCGGCCTCCTGCTCCTCACTTTGTTCTTGCTCTCCTTCGTCTCGTACATCATGGTCGACTTCGCCATCGACCCGCTCGAAGACCTGAGGGCGAGCACCTCCCCGAACAAGGAGCAGCTGATCGCCAACCGCTCGGCCATGCTGATGCTAGACAAGAGCCCGCTCGAACGCTACTGGTCATGGCTAATAGGCTTTGTACAAGGGGATTTCGGTATCGCCTGGCAGACCCAGCAAAAGGTCGGAGATATGCTGCCGAACGCCATCTCCACCTCTGTGTCGCTGGTGCTCATGGCCACCGTGCTGGCCATCATCTTGGGCGTCATCGTCGGCGTGGTGAGCGCGCTTCGGCAGTACACCGGCTTCGACTACGCCATCACCTTCGTCTCCTTCGTGCTCTACTCGCTGCCGGTGTTCTGGGTGGCGGTGCTGCTCAAGCAATACCTCGCCATCGGCCTCAACGACTTCCTGGCCAAACCCGAGCCCAACTGGCTGCTGGTCGCCGCTGGCTCGATCCTATGCGGATTGTTCTGGATGGGGGCGATAGGGGGTAAGCCCGGCCGGCTTGCGCTGGTGTTCGCATCGGCAACGGCCGCAACCTTCGCGGTGGTGGTGTTCATCCTTATCAGCGGCTGGTTGGATCATCCGTCGATCGGGATTGTGGGGCTGAGCGTCATCGCGATAGCGAGCGCGATCGTCGTCACCATGTTGTTCGCGGGCTTGGCCAACCGTCGGGCGCTGTACTCGGCGCTGACGGTCGCCGCCATCGGCATCGCCCTGTACTACCCGCTGCAGTGGTACTTCTACTTCTTCGAGATGGACTGGCTCTACATCTTCGAGCTGCTTGGCGCAGCGATCCTGGTGGGCCTGGGCGTCGGCTGGCTGTTCGGCGGGCCCGACCGGGCCGTCTCCATGCGCGGGGGAGCGCTGACGGCCTTGCTCACCTCCGTCGTCGTCTTCGTCGACCGGGTGCTGCAGGTCTACCCGCAGTACTACGCCTCGGGCAAGATCCGCGGCCGCCCCATCGCGACGATCGGGGCCGAGACCCCCTCGCTGCACGCGGATTTTTGGACGACCCAGCTGGATCGCTTCACCCACATCCTGCTGCCGACCATCGCGCTGGTGCTGATCTCGTTCGCCTCCTACACCCGCTATCAGCGCGGCTCAATGCTGGAGGTGATGAGCCAGGACTACATCCGCACAGCGCGGGCCAAGGGGCTTAGCGAGCGGGTCGTGATCATGCGGCACGCGCTGCGCAACGCGCTCATGCCGCTGACCGCAATCGTGCCCATCGACTTCCTGACGCTGATCGGCGGGGCGATCATCACCGAGACCATCTTCGGCTGGTCGGGCATGGGCAAGCTGTTCAACGACGCGCTGAAGGCCGCCGAGATCGACCCCGTGATGGCCTACATCGTGCTCGTCGGAGGGGTGACGATGCTGGCCAATATTCTGGCCGACTTCTGCTACGGGCTGTTGGATCCAAGAATCAGGGTGAACGCATGAACGAAGAAGAACTGGACTATCAAGCAGGCGAAGGCCGGGGCGACAACGCCATCGAGGCCAAAGAAACCGAGGGCCTGAGCCAGGGCCAGATCGTTTGGCGCAAGTTCACCCGTCACGTCGGGGCGATGAGCGCGCTCGGGGTACTGCTGGCCACAGCGTTGTTCGCGATCTCGGCCATGGGCGTCGGCCCGATACCGGGGTGGTGGAAATACCAAGACCCGGAGGCCACACACCCGATGGAGAACGGGGGAGCGCCGAGCGCCAACCACCCGTTCGGCCAAGACAACATCGGGGTCGACAACTTCGCCGCGGTGATGACGGGCGTGAAAACCTCCCTACTCATCATGGTTCTGATCGGGGTCACCACCTTGATCGTGGGCGTCAGCGTTGGGGCGCTGGCCGGGTACTACCGCGGCTGGCTCGACAACCTTCTGATGCGCTTCACCGACCTCGTCATCACGCTCCCGACGCTCGTGATCGGGGCCGTCCTCGGCGTGATGGTCTCCAAAGCGCCGGGCAAGCTCGGCTGGTCCGACGAATCAGTGCAGGAGGTCTACCGCTGGATGCCGGTCTTGCTCGGTATCGCGCTCGGCCTGATCCTGTGGCCGTCGCTCGCCCGGCTTGTCAGGGGCGAGTTCTTGGCCCTGCGCGAGCGCGAATTCGTCGATTCGGCCAGAGTTGCGGGAGCGAGCGATCTTCGGATCATGCTCAAGCACATCTTGCCGAACTCGGTGGGGGTCATCATCGTGAACGTTACCCTGCTGATGAGCTCGGCCGTCGTTTTGGAAACCGCGCTTTCCTTCCTCGGCTTCGGGGTGCGCTCGCCGAACATCTCGCTCGGCAACCTCATCTCGACGAATCAAGGAGCGTTCGCCACCCGGCCCTGGCTCTTCTGGTGGCCGGGTCTGTTCATCATCATCATCGCGCTCACCGTCAACTTCATCGGCGACGGCCTGCGCGACGCCTTCGATCCGCGCACCAAGAAAATCCCCTCGATTTCCAAGATGCGCAGGTCTTTCGCCCAGTTCACAAAGGAGCAGTGATGAACCCTTCTGTTGAAACCTCCCAGGCGCCCCGTCCCTCGATGGGTGCGGCGCTGGAAGGTGCCGTCAGGCTTTCGCGTGCCGTCGGCGGGGAGGTAAAGCGCGGCGATACCGTGCTGGAAGTTCGCGATCTTTCCGTGCACTTTTGGGTGAACAACGAGTGGTTTGCGGCGGCGACGGGCGTCAGCTACGACCTCAAGGCGGGCGAGGTGCTGGCCATCGTCGGCGAATCGGGCTCGGGCAAATCCCAATCCTCGATGTCCCTGATCGGTTTGCTGCCGCCCAACGGCCGGGCCACCGGATCGGCCAAGCTCAAGGGAGTCGAGCTGATCGGGCTGCGCGGAAAGCAGCTGCGCGAGGTGCGCGGCAACGAGATCGGCATGATCTTCCAAGAGCCGATGACGGCGCTGAACCCGGTGTACACCGTCGGTTTTCAGATAGCTGAGACTCTGCGTACCCACTACGTGATGGCCCCCTCGGCGGCCAAAGCCCGGGCGCTGGAGCTGATGAAGCTGGTGGAGATCCCCGAGCCCGAGGCCTCCTACGACAAGTTCCCGCACCAGCTCTCAGGCGGGCAGCGCCAGCGCATCATGATCGCGCAGGCCCTGGTGTGCGATCCGAAATTGCTCATCGCCGACGAGCCGACCACCGCCCTCGACGTCACCGTCCAGGCCGAAATCCTCAAGCTCATGCGCGAGCTGCGTGAGCGCGTCGACGCGGCGATCATCTTGATCACCCACGACATGGGCGTGGTGGCCGATATGGCCGACCGGATCATCGTGATGAAAGACGGGCTGGTCGTCGATCACGGCACGGCGGAAGAGATCTTCCATCACCCGAAGCATCCGTACACGAAGGCCCTGCTGGAGGCCGTGCCGCACCTGGGAGCCTCGGCTCGGGAGCGGGCCGCGGCCGCGTTTTCGAGTTCATACGTGGCCGGCGACGAACCCGTGCCGCTCACCCCGGGGGATCCGGGCGCCACCGCGGCGCTCTTGCTCGAAGACGTCGCCATCGAGTATCCGGCCTCCGGCGGACAGAAGGCCTTCCGGGCCGCGAAACACATAAACCTGCGGGTGGATCCGGGCCGGGTCGTCGGCCTAGTGGGGGAGTCGGGTTCGGGAAAGACGACCATCGGCAGGGCTGCGCTAGCGCTGATACCCGTAGTGGAAGGGAGATTGTCCGTGGCCGGGCGGGTGATCGCAGACATTGCCGGGGGGAAGTCGTACCGGGCCTCCAACAAGGAGCTGGCGCCCTTCCGTCGCGATGTGGGGATCGTCTTCCAAGATCCGGGTTCTTCGCTGAACCCGCGCCTGCCCATCGGTGAATCCATCGGCGAGCCGTTGTTCTTGCACGAACACTTGCGCGGCAAGGAGCTTTCGGACAAGGTTGAAGAGCTGCTCGATTCGGTGGAGCTGCCCAGGGCCATGCGCAACCGCTACCCGCACGAGCTCTCCGGAGGGCAGCGCCAGCGCATCGGCATCGCGCGGGCCCTGGCGCTTAGGCCCAAGCTGCTCATCGCCGACGAGCCGACCTCGGCCCTGGATGTCTCGGTACAGGCCCGGGTACTCAAGCTGTTTGCCGATCTGCAAGACGAGTACGGGTTCGCTTGCTTGTT
The DNA here is from genome assembly GCA_031272825.1 of Propionibacteriaceae bacterium. Lineage (GTDB taxonomy): Bacteria > Actinomycetota > Actinomycetes > Propionibacteriales > Propionibacteriaceae > Propionicimonas. The sequence continues at coordinate 5,311 of JAISTE010000073.1, forward strand.
CATCTCACATGATCTAGCGGTGGTGGAGATGCTGTCCTCGCAGATCGCCGTGATGAAACAAGGGGAACTTGTGGAGGTCGGGCCGACGTTCGACATCGTGAACAACCCTCAGCATCCATATACTCAGCGGCTCTTGGCTGCCGTGCCCGTGCCCGACCCGGAGGAACAGCGCAGGCGCCGGGAGCAGCGTGACGCGATCTTGGAGGCTTTTGGGGTTTCTTAGGCCTTGCCCCGGATCCAGCCCGGGGACGGGGTTGGGTAGCGCAGGATGAAGGACTCTCCCTACTCGTCATCCTGCGCGTAGCGGAGCGGAGTCGCAGGATCTACTAGTGAACTGTTGTGAGATCCTGCGACTTCACGCAGGATGACGGAGTGGGGTACCTTTTCTGATCTTGGAAAGCCGGGGATTAAACAGTAAAGGGCCCGTGAGGGCCCTTTACTGCGTGTGTTGTGCAGGGTTTAACGATTGCGTTTTCCGCGCAGCAGCGCGGCACCGGTTAGGACGGCCAGCGCGCCGAATACCGCCAGCGCCGAGGCCTCGAAGCCGGTTATCGGCAAGATGTTCGGGCTGTCCGAGTCGGGATCGGAACTCGGGGCCGGGGTTTGCGTGGGTGCGGGGCTCTGAGTCGGCTCCGGGCTCTGCGTCGGGGTGACGTCCGGCGTCGGGCTGGGTGTCGGCGTCGGGCTGGAGGTGGGCGTCGGATCGACAGAAGGAGTCTCGCTCGGCTGGGGAGGCGTCACCGGATCTTTCGCCTCATCGACGTGCCGCAGCTCGGTGAACTGGTAGGCCGGGTCAAACACGTACGGATCGGCGTCCGACTTGCGGGTCGGCTCCTGCAGTGCCGGAGAGGTGGTGTCGCCAGCCCACACGTAGTGCGCGCCCGGGATGCGCTTCACATCTAGATCGACGCCCAGAGCCAGCGTCGTCGGCCCGGTACCGCCGTGGGCACGGAAGAGTTCGACGTCATCGCTTATCTCGACCTTCCCCGTCCCCTGGCCTGAGCACTGCTGGGCCTCTTCGATGGCGATTCCGTAAGTGCATCCGTCGGGCATAACGCCTGTTGAATCGGCGGTGACATCGCCGCCGTGAGCGATGAAAGTACCCCCGAGGATTTCGCCCTTCCACTGGTTGTAGCTGCCAAACCCCATGCTCATGGGATGGGCTTCCTTGTCTATGAAGATCGCCGGACCGCCCAGCGTCTCGACCGTGCCGCCCGTTTGTTCGAACTTATCAAAGGCGAATAGGCCATAGCTGAGGTCAGAAGCGCCGCCGGCAGCCTTTAGTGAACCGCCTGAAACTGCGAGATCCACGGTGAGGATGCCGGCATTCGTACGCGAGCCCCGTGAGCTAGACCCCCAGAGGCAGGTAGTGCAGGCATCGTCGGCCGCGGCCTCGACCGTGCCGCCTTTGACTGTTAGTGTTCCGTCGACCTCGATTGCGCGGGTGTAGACAGAGGAGCCGCCGCGAGCCTTGAGCGAGCCGTCCTCGACGCTGAGATCATTCCAAACCAGCAGGCCAGTGGAATAGCCGCCAGCTTGGGACACGCCGGAGGAGGCGAGCACCTTGCCGTCGATCAGCTTCATCGAGCCGCTCACCTGCATGGCCTTGCTGGTGTGCAGCGCGCTGCGGGTAGTGCGGGCGCTGAGCGACCCGCCGGACATGGTGAAATCCCCATCGATGTAGGCAGCGATCTCTTTCGCCGAGGATGCGCTGTAGGCGCTCACCTTCGCATCGTCGGAAATCGTCAGCGACTTTGTGGCGTGGATACCCCTGGTGATGGAGTCTTTCACTACGGTATCTCCGGCGCGGAACTCGACTTCGGCCTCGCCCGAGAATGCGAGCTCGCCGTTGGCCCAGATTCCATAGGATTCGCAGGTGCCCTTGGCCGGGCAGGTGGCATCAGCGGCCTCGACGACCAGCTTTCCCTCCCCGGCGATCTCCAGGTCTCCCAGAGTATTCATCGCGGCCTCCATCGGGCCGGATGCTGTGGTGATGCGGTTTGTGCCCTTCACGACGATCTTGGCCTGATTGATTTCCGTTATAAGCCCGACGTTACCCAAGGCGGCAAAGGAGAAGTCTTCGAGCGTGAGGGTGTTCGTGGAGGCGTCGAAGGATTGGGAACCGAACTCTTGACCGATCGGAACTTCCGTTTTGTTGGCGCTGGGAGCCGAGAGGACGCCATAGAGGCCGTCGTCCTTGAGTAAGAGCATCACGTAGCTGGGGGTGGCCGTCGGAGCCGGTGCCGTCGGGGTAGCCGCTGCGGCGGGGGCAGCGGGCAGCAGGGCAATCCCTAGAGAACACAAGAATGTCAGTAAGCGCATGTACACCTTTCCATGCGAACCGTAACCGCGAAAACGCGGCGTCTAAAGAGAAATACCCCAATTCTCAAGGGGGAATAGCTAGATAGTTGCAGTGCGGGTGGTCGCTTGTTGGGGGTGAGATCCCGCGACTGCGCGCGGGATGACGAGTGGGGTGGGGCACGGGACGACGGGGTGGGGTGATGCGCGGGTAACGTCCCCCTCCCGTTATCCTGCGTCCGCCCCTCGCTATCTTGCGCCTTTTCCTCTTCCGTCGTCTTGCGTCCCTTACTCTCTCGTCATCCTGCGTGTAGCGGAGCGGAGTCGCAGGATCTCCTGTTGGTTCTCAGCGGTTTGGGGTGAGATCCCGCGACTGCGCGCGGGATGACGAGTGGGGTAATGCCCGGGATGACGGGGTGGGGTAATGCGCGGGATGACGGGGTGGGGTGACGCGCGGGATGACGGGGTGGGTATGGATGACGAGCACCGCACCCAAACCGCGCATAACGAAACGAACACAAAAAGGCGAAAGTTGTTGACAGGGGTTCAACCCGGCGATAGTGTGTTCGTAATATAAAACTTGATAACGAAATCTCGAACACACCAGGGAAATGCGGCACATCGAAGCGCTGCTCCAAGTCAACTCAGAAAGGTTGAGAATGTTCAAGAAGTCACTGGTCGGCATCGCGCTGGCCTGCATGTTGCTCACCGGATGCCTCAGCTCCGGCGGCACCGCCACTACCCAACCAAGCTCCGGCGAGGACGAAGTCGCCGCACCAGCCGACGCTACCGTCCTCAAGCTCGGGCACATCGCCCCGCAGGGCACCGCCTACGACAACCTCGCCCGCGCCTTCAAGGCCCTCGTCGAGGAGAAAACCGAAGGCCGCTACACCATCGACATCTATGATTCGGGCAACCTCGGTGCCGACGACGAACTCATGGAGAACCTGCAAACCGGCGTCGTCGATCTGACCGTCATCACGGCCTCCGACATCAACCAGTTTGCTGAAGAAATGTCCGTCCAAGACCTGCCCTACCTGTTCACCTCGTGGGAGCACGTCGAGAAATTCCTTGACTCTGACACCGCCACCGAGCTCTACACCCTGACCGATTCGGCCGGTATGAAGACCCTCGGATTCATGGCCCGCGGCTTCCGCCACGTGACGACGAACACCGGCCCGATCACCACCCCGGCAGACCTCAAGGGTGTCAAGATCCGGGTCGCCGAATCCAAGGTTTACGCCGATACCTTCGGCGCCTTCGGGGCTAACACCACCACGATGGCCTGGGGCGAGGTCTACACCGCGCTGCAGCAAGGCACGATCGACGCGCAGGAGAACACCGTCATCACGACACGCGACTACAAGATCAACGAGGTGCAAAAGTACCTGTCGCTGACCAGCCACTTCTTCGCCTTTGCCGCCATCCAGATGAACCCGGATACCTTCGCGGGGATGAGCGCCGAGGATCAGGCCGCCATCCAGGCCGCCGCCACCGAGGCCACCAAGAGCGAGAGCCAGACCCAGAAGGCCAACGAACAGGCCGCCATCGACGAGATGAAGGCCGCTGGGCTGGAAGTCAACGACGTCCCGGATCTGACCAAGTTCTCCTCGCTGGTTCAGCCGATCTACGACGACTACCTGGCTAACCACGACAAGAAGTACTTCGACGCCATCAAGGCACTGGAACCGTAACCGCTATGGCCGGGGGCGGGCAATCGCCCCCGGCTAGGCCCAGGAACCCAGAACCCGACACAACGAAGTGAGCCGCCATGAAAGCCCTAGACCTGGTATTTCGCGCTGTCAATACCGTCTGTAAATACATCCTCATCGTCTTGTTCTCAGTAATGACGATCACCTACTTCGCGCAGATCGTGCTGCGCTACGCCTTCGGCACCGGCTTCACCTGGACCGAAGAGCTAACCCGCTACTGCATGGTCGCGCTGATCATGTTCGGAGCCGCGGTCTTGGCCGGGCAGAACGGAAATATCAACGTCTCTGTCCTCGAAGCCTCCGTACCCGAGCACATAAAAAAGTGGGTGGGCGTCGGACAGCAGCTGATCACCTTGGTGTTCTTCATCGTGATGGTGAAGGTCTCCGTCGACTACGTGATGGCCGCCGGAACCCAGATCACGCCCAACCTGCGCATCCCGAAGGCCTGGGTTTACTCGATCTTCCCAGTCGCCTTCGTGGTGCTGGTGTTCAACGTGATCGTGTGGATCCTCAAGCAGTTCTTCTCGCCCAAGGTGAAGGAGGCCTGACATGCCAGCGATCCTGTTCATAGCCGCACTGCTGCTGCTCGTGCTCGGCGCGCCCATCGTCACCTCGCTGGGCCTGTCCTCGCTGATCTTCGTCGTCTCCACCGGCGGCAACCCGACCCAGATCGTCCAGACGATGTTCTCCTCGGTGGACAACGCGGCGCTGCTGGCCGTCCCGTTCTTCGTGCTCGCCGGGGACCTGATGAACCGCGGCGGCATCGCCAAGCGCATCGTGCGCCTGGCCTCGCTGGCCGTCGGCAATATCCACGGCGGGGTGGGCATCGTGGCGATCATCGCCTGCATGTTCTTCGCCGCCATCTCCGGCTCCGGCATCGCCACCGCCGCAGCAATCGGCGGGGTCATGTTAGTTGGCCTGCTCAGGGCTGGATATTCGCGAGGATTTGCGGGGGCGATCATCGCTTCGGCTTCACCGATCGGCATCATCATTCCGCCGTCGATCGCCTTCATCATCTACGCGGTGCTGTCCAAGGTATCGGTGGCCGACATGTACAAGGTCGGCATTCCTGCGGGAATCATTGTCGGTATCGCGCTCATGCTGCCCACGTTCCTGATTGCTAGGAAGCGCGGCTACAAGGCGATCGCCGCTGACATAGCCTCCGGTGTGAAGAAGCTAGCCGACGTCCCCGAGGACAAGGATCAGGGCCCGGCCAAGAAGGGCATCTGGGCGGTCATCGATTCGCTGTGGGCGCTCGGAACCCCGATCATCATCGTCGGCGGCGTATTCGCGGGCATCTTTACCCCTACGGAATCAGCCGTTGTGGCCGTCGTCTATTCGATCCTGATCGGCATCTATGTCTACAAGGAAATGAAGTGGAAAGACCTTCCGTCGATCTTCTACTCCTCGGCCATCTCGACGGCCGCGATCATGATCATCATGGCCGCCGCCGGATCGTTTGCCAGGGTGATGGTCTACGAGAAGATCCCGCAGACCCTGCTGAACGCTGCCCTCGCCATCTCCGATAACCCGATCGTCATCATGCTGATCATCAACGTCGTGGTGCTGATCGCGGGCATGTTCATGGAATCGGGCGCGATCCAATACATCCTGGTGCCCATCGCCCTGCCGCTGGCGCTCGCCCTCGGCATCGACCCGGTGCACTTCGGCATCGTGTTGGTCATCAACCTCGCCATCGGCATGATGACGCCGCCGTTCGGCATCACCTTGTTCACCTCGGCTCGAACCCTGGGTACGTCGATCCAGGACATCTCTAAAGAAGTGCTGCCATTCCTCCTGGCCATGATTGCGGCGCTTTTCCTAATCACCTATGTGCCAGGAATCGTCATGTGGATCGTATAGAAAGAAGGAAATAATGACACGACCCGAGATCGCCAACACCATCGACACCGGCGGGTACGCCACCAACTACCACGACCGCGGCGAGGGCTTCCCCGTCATGCTCGTGCACGGCTCCGGCCCCGGGGTGAGCGCTTGGGCCAACTGGCGGCTCATCATCCCGATACTGGCCGAGGCCAGAAGAGTCATCGCTCCCGACATGGTGGGGTTCGGCTACACCGAACGCCCCGAGGGCATCACGTACAACATGGACGTGTGGGCCAAGCAGGCCGTCGATCTCATGGACGCCCTGGGCATCGAACGCACGGATATCGTCGGCAACTCCTTCGGCGGCGGGCTGGCCATCAAACTGGCCATCGACTACCCCGAACGCGTGCGCAAGCTCGTGCTAATGGGCGCGATGGGGATCGATTTCCCCATCACCTACGGGCTGGACACCGTCTGGGGCTATACCCCGTCGGTGGAGAACATGGACGAACTGCTGCACTTGTTCGTCGACAACAAGGCCATCGCAACTCCCGATCTGGCCGAGATGCGCTACGCGGCCTCTATCGAGCCTGGCTTCCAGGAGGCTTTCTCCTCGATGTTCCCCGAGCCACGGCAGCAGGGCGTCGAATCCATGGCCTCGCCCGAAGACGAGATTCGCAAGATTCCGCATCCGACCTTGATCGTTCACGGGCGCGAGGATCAGGTGATCCCGCTCGACAACGCCTACCGGCTGCTTCAGCTCATCGACGACGCCCAACTGCACGTCTTCGGACACTGCGGCCACTGGACGCAGATCGAGCGCGCCGAGCTTTTCGCCCAACAAGTCAACAACTTCCTGGGCTAGCCATGTTGAACCAACTTGCCGCAAAGCTCGCCGAGGCCGAACGCACCCGCGTTCCGATCGGCCAGCTCACCGCCGAGGCCGAGCTCACCATCGCCGACGCCTACCGTATCCAGCTGATCAACATCGAGAAGAAGCTGGAAGCCGGGGCGAAAGTGTCGGGAAAGAAGATCGGGCTCACCTCGCTTGCCATGCAAGAGCTGCTGGGCGTCGGCCAGCCCGACTTCGGGCACCTGCTCGACACGATGGAGGTGGCGGATTCCATGCCGACGGACGACCTGGTTCAGCCCCGGGCCGAGGGCGAGATCGCGTTCGTGCTAGCCAGTGATCTGCCGCCTACGGGTGTGGGCGTCGAAGATGTGTTGGACGCCACCGCCTACGTCGCCCCGGCAATCGAGATCGTGGATTCCAGGGTGGCCGATTGGAAGATCGCCATCCAAGACACGGTCGCCGACAATGCCTCCTCCGGAAGGTACGTGCTGGGCGCTAAGCGATTCGACCCGCGCGCGGTAGATCTCAAGTCGGTTTCCATGCAGCTGGTGAAGAACGGCGAGCTGATCAACACCGGCAAGGGATCGGCGGTTCTGGGGGATCCGGCGGTGGCCGTCGCCTGGCTGGCCAACGCGATGGGGGAGTTTGGGGTACAGCTCCTCGCCGGGGAAGTCATCTTGTCAGGGGCGCTTTCCGCGATGACGCCGGTCGTCGCGGGCGACCAGGTGACGGCCATCTTCGACACCCTTGGGTCGGCAAGTGTCCGCTTCGAATAGCACGAGCCGAAGCTTGGGCATCGGGCTAGGGACGATGCCCAAGCTTCACCCCGAACGCGTTCGCCGCCCCCACAACCAGCGCCGCCCACTCGGCCTCAGGCTGCTGCCTAAAGCGGGCGGCGGGAAGCGAGATGGAGATCGCGGCCACGCACTCTCCGGCACCGTTCCAAATCGGAGCCGCCACGCAGGCCGCTCCCGGGCCGGATTCTTCAAGCTCGGTGGCATAGCCGTCCTCGCGGATCTTCGCCACCGCCTTCTTGAGGTCGGCGAGCTTGGCGATCGAGTTGTCGGTGAGCACGGGGAGCTTGCCGCTCGGGTAGAGCCGCTCAAGGGCGTCGTCGGAAAGCTGGGCGAGCAGGGCCTTGCCCAGGCCGGTGCAGTTGGCCGGAACCCGCTTGCCGACCGAGGAAGCCAGTGGTACCACGTCGCGGCCCTCGACCTTGGCCAGGTAGAACACGTCGGCTTGCTCCAACACGGCGACGGACGAGGTCTGCTCCGTGGCCTGGGCCAGCTCGCGGGCGGCTTCGTTGGCCGCGCCGAGCAGGTCGAAGCGGGCGGCGTAGGCGTTGCCCAGCTGGAGGGGTTTGACGCCCAGGGTGTAGGCCCCGGACTCTTCCTTGCGCAGGTAGTCGCGGGAGGCCAGCGTCGTGAGCAGTTCGTGGACGGTCGTGCGCGGCAGGTCGGTCGCGGCCTGGACGTCGGCGGCCGTGAGTTTGGAGCCGGCGGTCAGGAACAGCTCCAGGATGTCCAGTGCCCGCAGCACCGCAGGTGTGAGTCTCGCCATGCGGCGAGTCTACCCGGGCGTTCGATATTTGGGCCAGAGGTTCGACGGGCGAACAACGAAAACTACCAGCAAATCTTGACATGGGCGTCGGGCCAGAACTAAACTTGCGACAAGAATACGAAATATCGAAATATGAAACGAAATATCGAATACAGGGAAATTGAAACAGAACGGAGCTTCACATGGGTGTGAAAGCAGCGATCATCGGCTCGGGCAACATTGGCACCGACCTGATGAAGAAAATCCTCAAGCCGAGCCAGACGATCCTCGAAATGGGGGCGCTGGTCGGCATCGACCCGGCCTCCGACGGTTTGGCTAGGGCCCGCTCGCTGGGCGTGCCTGCCATCGATACCGGGGTCGCCGGTTTGATCGAGATGGACGGCTTTGACGAGATCGAGATCGTCTTCGATGCCACCAGCGCCAAAGCGCACGTCTACAACGCCGGAAAGCTGCGCGAGGCCAAACCCGGCATTCAGCTGATCGACCTGACCCCGGCGGCCATTGGGCCGCTGTGCATCCCGGTCGCGAACTTAGAAGAAATCGGCGATGAGAAGAACGTGAACATGGTCACCTGCGGCGGCCAGGCGACCGTCCCCATTGTCCACGCCATCTCGCAGGTTTGCACGGTGGACTACGCGGAGATCGTCGCCTCCATGTCCTCGCGCTCGGCTGGTCCTGGCACCCGCGCCAACATCGACGAGTTCACCGAGACCACCGCGCTCGCCCTCGAAGTCGTGGGCAAGGCGAAGAAGGGCAAGGCCATCATCATCCTCAACCCCGCTGAGCCGCCCGTCATGATGCGCGACACCGTGTTCGCCCTCACCCAAGACGGCGACCCCGAGCTGATCCGGGAAGCGATCCTGAAGCGCGTGGCCGAGGTGGCCGAATACGTGCCCGGCTACCGGCTCAAGCAGGAGGTGCAGTTCGATCAGATCGATTCCGAGGTGCTCGTTCCCGGGCTGGGCTACTTCGCCGGGCTCAAGGTTTCGGTCTTCCTCGAAGTGCAGGGGGCCGGCGACTACCTGCCCTCCTATTCGGGGAACCTCGACATCATGACCAGCGCCGCGCTGCGCACCGCCCAAGTAATCGCCTCCAGGTAAGGAACCGCTATGAGCATCTTCATTTCCGACGTCACACTGCGCGACGGCTCCCACGCCGTGCGCCACCAATTCACCGTGCCGCAGGTGCAGGCGGTCGCCAAGGCCCTCGATGAGGCTGGGGTCGATTCCATCGAAGTTACCCACGGCGACGGCCTGGGCGGCTCGTCGGTCAACTACGGCTTTGCCTCCGACGGGGACTACGAGAAGATCGCCGCAGCCGCCGAGGTGGTTGAGAACGCGGCTATCTGTGTGCTGCTGCTGCCCGGGGTCGGCACGATTCCGGACTTGCAGCGGGCCTACGACTGCGGGGCGCGCTACGTGCGCATCGCCACCCACTGCACCGAGGCCGACATCTCCGCACAGCACATCGCCGCCGCCCGCGAGATGGGCTTCAACACCACCGGATTCTTGATGATGAGCCACATGGTCGACGCATCCAAGCTTGTCGAACAGGCATTGCTGATGGAATCCTACGGGGCCCAGTGCGTCTATGTGACGGACTCGGCGGGGGCCATGAACACCGACGAATACGCCGCCAAGTTCCGGGCCGTGCGCGAGGCGCTGCAACCTGAGACCGAGATGGGGGTGCACGCGCACCAGAACCTGTCGTTGGCCGTCGCTAATTCGGTTGCGTGCGTCAAGGAGGGGGCATATCGGGTCGACGCCTCACTGGCGGGCCTCGGTGCCGGTGCCGGAAACACGCCGATCGAGGCCTTCGTGGCGGTGGCCGACAAGCTCGGCTGGGATACCGGGGTTGATGTCTTCAAGCTGCTGGACGCCGCCGACGATCTGATTCGGCCCATGCTGCTGCAGCCGGTGCAGGTCGACCGCGATTCTCTCTCGCTGGGATATGCCGGCGTTTACGGCTCCTTCTTGCTCCACGCCCGTCGGGCATCGGCCAAGTACGGCATCCCGACGCACGAAATCTTGCTAGAGCTAGGCCGACGCAAGATGGTGGGCGGCCAAGAAGACATGATCGTGGACGTCGCGCTGGATCTGGCGAAGGCGTGAGGGGGCGGCACCAATCCCAAAACTGACCGGCCGTAAACCGGTATGGGAAGCACATTCGGTAGGCTGAAGTTTCTGAGTAAGAAAGAAGGATCCCATGGAGGTTCCGGTCTGGGGATTGGTGCCGTTCGTCGTCATGCTGGCAGCGATTGCCATTTTCCCCCTGTGGCATGTCACTGAACACATCTGGGAAAAGAACACGGTGAAGCTGGCCCTGGCGCTGGTGCTGGGCATTCCCGTCGGTGTTTGGATGTGGGTGGCGTACTCGCCCGAGTTGGTCGTCCACGAGCTGAACGAGTATGCGCAGTTCATCTCGCTGCTGTTCTCGCTGTTCGTGGTCTCGGGTGGAATCTTCGTGGCCGGAGACATCAAGGCTACGCCGCGCAACAACACGCTGCTGTTGGCCGCGGGCGGGGTGTTGGCGTCGTTCATCGGGACGACGGGCGCGGCCATGCTGCTCATCCGCCCGCTGCTCAACACCAACAAGGAGCGCGAGCGCAAGATCCACACGGTGATCTTCGCGATCCTGATCGTCGCCAACTGCGGCGGCCTGCTCACCCCGCTGGGCGATCCGCCGCTGTACATCGGCATGATGCGCGGCGTGCCGTTCACCTGGACGTTCTCGCTGTGGCCGCAGTGGCTGTTCGTGGTCGGGATGCTGCTGCTTTCCTACTACGGGCTGGATCGGCGCGCGTACGCGAAAGAAACCGACTTCCACGTCTTCTGGGACGAACACGACAAGCAGCCGATCTCCGTGCGCGGGCTGCTCAACATCGTGTGGTTCCTGGTCATCATCGCCTCCGTCGCATTCCTGGGTGACTACGAGTACCTCAAGATCGGCGTGCAGCTGCTCGCCGCCCTGGCCTCCTTCTACACCACCAAGCGCTCCATTCGCTTCGACGACAACGAGTTCACCTGGTCGCCGATCCTGGAGGTGGCCGCGCTGTTCATCGGTATCTTCCTGACGATGATCCCGGCGCTGGAGTTCCTGCGCGCCCACGCCCACTCCATGCCGCTGAACGAGTACACGTTCTTCGCGTTCACCGGTGTGCTTTCGTCGGTGCTGGACAACGCCCCCACCTACCTGACGTTCTTCGAGATGGGTACCCAGTTCACTCTCGGCAACGCCGTGGCGGGGGTGCCGGAGCTGTACCTGGCGGCGATCTCGACTGGGGCCGTCTTCTGCGGGGCGATGACGTACATCGGCAACGGCCCCAACTTCATGGTCAAGGCCGTGGCCGAGGAGAAGGGTGTGCCCATGCCGTCGTTCGGCGGATACATCGTCTACTCGCTGCGCGACCTCGCCCCGATCCTTGTGGCACAAGCGATGATCTTCCTCTCCGACGGCGGCTGGGTGCGCATCGTCGGCATCTTGATCGCCATGGTGGTGGCGGCCATCGCGGCGCGCAATATCGTGCGGAACCCGCTGCCGGAGACGGTGGACGAGGCGAAGTAGGTTTACCAATGGGGACGGTTCCTTTTGGTAAACCGACCCGGAACCGGAAGTAAGGGGCGGCTGATTCCCGTGTTAGAGCGTCCCCGGACTTGATCCGGGGCGGCCCAACAACTGTCCCCGCCCCAATCAAATCATCCCGCGGTCTTGACATATATCGTCCAACGACATAACCTATCGATTAACGATATAGCATGTCGTTGAACGATACATAGTTAGGAGGTGCAGATGCCGAAGCAGGACTATTACAAACCCGGCCAGCTAACCGACACTGCCTTCATCACCCTGGCGGCGCTGACCGAGCCGCGCCACGGGTACAAGATCATGCATGAGGTAGAAGCCCAGACGAACGGGGAGATAAACCTGGGTCCGGCGTCCCTGTACACCACGCTTCGCAAGCTAGCGGAAGCTGGGCTGATCGCGCTGATCAGTGAAGAGGACAACAAGAAGGTCTATCAGGCCACAGAATCGGGCCTGGAGGCCCTGCGCCTAGAGGTGAACAAGCGCCGAAAGCTCGCAGACTACGGCGAACAAGCAATCAACAACTACACAGGGGAACAACAATGAACAGTCGCAATCGTCCCGCCCACACCATGCCTGAGCCCGCAAAATCAGGCAAGCACAAGTATGTAATGGGCCATGGCCTGGCCTTCGAAGACGACAAAGACATCGTGATGATCCAAGAAATGGCGTCCAAGGGATGGGCCTTCGAGGGAGTGACGTTGGCCTGGTTCCGCTTCGTTCAAGCCGAGCCAGAACTTGCTGACTTCGCCTTCGACTTCAACCCGATAAAGGCCGGTTGCGACGGCTTCGGGGAGTATCTGGAAATCTTCGAGGCCGGCGGCTGGCAGCACGTGTGGAGCGAAAGCTGGATGCACCTGTTCAAGGCCGCCCCGGGCACGACGCCCATCTATACCGACAACACCGCCCTGCGTGAGCGCTATGCGCAGCTTGAGCGTTTCATGCGCAAGAGCACGCTGTGGTGCGCCGTGATTGCGGCCCTGCTGTGGGTGGCGGGTTTCCACTGGTGGAACCCAGAGTCGATGTGCTGGGACGTCGGTGTCTTCGCCTTGGCAGGCGGGTGCAGCGCGTGGGCTCTCGTCTCGGCGCTCGGGTGGGCCCTGAACCACGATCGGGTATCCCGACTTTGATCAGTGGGCTCCCAGCAGGCGGTTACAATTCGCGCCATGCGCGCCTTGGGATTCCTCTTAGTTTTGCTCTTGGCAGGTTGCGCGGCTGTGCAGCCCGAGCCGAAGCCCTCGCACCATTCGTCGTTAGCTCCGAAACCGGAACCGACGTCTATCCCGACGTCCACGCCCAGCCCGACCCCTACTCCAGTAGACGCTTGTTTGACGGCCGCCCAAGCCTTGGACGTCGAGCAGCAAACTAATCTGCTGGTCATGACCGGGGTTTCCGGCTCTCTCGACGACTCCGAGGCTGAGGCCGTCGCCAGGTTCGGGTCGGTGATCTTGATGGAGCAAGACGGGAAATCGGCCAAGCAGGTGACCAAGCTCGTCAAGCAGATAAAGGCGCTCAACCCCGACATTGTCGTCTCCACCGACCAGGAGGGCGGGCTCGTACAAAGGCTCGACGGCAGCGGTTTCCCGGCCATGCCGTCGGCGGTGAAGCAAGCCAAAATGAGCGACGCCGAACTACAGGAACAGGCCCGCGAGTGGGGCAAAGTCCTGGCCGACGTAGGTGTCACGCTCAATCTCGCGCCCGTCGCCGACACTGTCGGAAACGCGGCCACCAACGCACCCATCGGCGAGCTGAAGCGCGGCTACGGCACCGACCCTGACGTCGTCACGCAGAAGGTGCGCTCGTTCGCAGCCGGGATGCGCCAGGAGGGAGTAGCGGCGACGCTCAAGCACTTCCCGGGGCTGGGATATGTAAGCGGAAACACCGACTACACCGCGCGCGTCGTAGATTCCAAGACGACTGAAGATTCGGCGAGCCTGGAGCCGTTCAAGAACGCGCTCGAATTCGCCGATGTGGTCATGGTTTCCTCGGCGGTCTACACCAAGATCGATCCCGACAGCATCGCCGTCTACTCGCCCACGGTCGTCGGCATCCTAAGAGACTGGGGCTACGACGGCGTGATTTCGAGCGACGACCTGGGCGCGGCAAAAGCAGCGCAATCGGTAAGCGCGGCCAAGCGTGCCGTGGCAGTAGTGAAAGCTGGCGGAGACCTGGCGATGTCCGTAGACCCGGCGGCGGCAACCAAGATGGGCGACGGCCTGCTCAAGGCCGCAAAGAAAGACAGCTCGCTGGCCGCGCTGGTAGAAAAATCGGCGGCAAGGATGCTGAAGCTGCAAGGAAAGTGCTGACTTGCCGAGCGGCATATAATCTGTCGAGTGAATCCAGTTGTCCCATACCCCCAAACTCCTATCCGTCACGTGCCTGCTTCTATCAAGAAACCGCCGTATGCCGGCAAGCCCGGACCGGAGGGTTATAACGGCACGGACGTCATGCCGCCGGAGATCACGGCCAAGATGCGTATTGCCGGGAAGATTGCCCGCGAGGCCATGGAGGCTGGGGCCGCGCTCATCGCGCCCGGGGTTTCCACCGATGCCATCGACGTCGCCGTACACGAGTACCTGATCGCCCACGACGCCTACCCCGCGACGCTCGAATACCAGGGTTTCCCCAAGTCCTGCTGCACTTCGGTCAATGAGGTCGTCTGCCACGGGATTCCCGACGCCCGGCCCCTCGAAGACGGCGACCTGGTGAAGATCGACGTCACGGCTTACTACGACGGCGTCCACGGCGATACCTGCGCCACCTACGCCTGCGGCACCCTCGACGAGGCCTCTCAGCTGCTCATGGAGCGCACCAAGAAGGCCATGTTCCGCGGCATTAAGGCCGTGAAGCCGGGCCGCCGGGTGAACGTTATCGGGCACGTCATCGAGGCCTACGCCAACCGCTTCGGATACGGCGTCGTGCGCGACTACACCGGTCACGGCTGCCACGTCGCCTTCCACTCTGGGCTGATCATTCCTCACTACGATTCGGCCCGGTTCGACGACATGATGGAGCCCGGCATGACGTTCACCATCGAGCCAATGCTGACCCTCGGCGACTACCGCACCGAGACCTGGGACGACCAGTGGACGGTCGTCACCCTGGACAAATCCCGCTGCGCCCAGTTCGAGCACACCCTAGTGGTAACGGAAAACGGCTCGGAGATCCTGACGTAGGTTTACCAATGGGAACGGTATAGATCCTGCGACTACGCGCAGGATGACGAGTTAGGTTCTTCTTTGCGACCAGCCTTCCTCCGACCGTCTTGGATTCGCGCGCGCAGCAACGTCGGGTATCGGCGTGCCCACTACGCCCGGGGGTTGCCAGGGGGTCGTCCCCCTGCGCAGTTAGTACGATCACCGGCGCGTGCCGAACAGGCCGCGGATCAGCTGCGTGCCCAGCTGGCGTCCGATTGAGCTAGCCGTGTTGACCACCACCCGCTGAACCTGCGCGTTGCGCTTTTCGGCAGCCTTGGCGTCAGCTTTAGCCTTGGTTTCCGCGGCCCGCTGGGCTTCCTTCTCAGCCTTGGCCTGCGCTGCGGCATCCGCCTTCGCCTGCGCCGCCGCTTGCTTGTCGGCGGCGGCCTGCTCGGCTGCCTGTGCTGCCGCCTGCTGATCTGCCTGGGCCTGTTCGGTCAACACCTCGTATGCCGAGACGTTGTCGACGGGTGTTCCGTACTTGGCCAGGAACGGCGAGCCGTTCACGCGCTGCTTGATCAGGTCGGCAGAGGCCGCCCCCATGTACGAGCGCGGCGGCAGGATCTTGCCACGCTGCACCATCTGGGGTGCGCCCGTCGCATCTAGTAGTGAGAGCAGCGCCTCGCCGGTGCCGAGCTCGCCGATAACCGAGGCCGAATCGAAGGCGGGGTTAGCCCTGAACGACTGTGCGGCGGCCTTCACCGCCTTTTGATCGGCGGGGGTGTAGGCGCGCAGAGCGTGCTGGATCTTGTTGCCGAGCTGGGCGAGCACGGTGTCGGGGATGTCGGCGGGGGACTGCGTGACGAAGTAGATGCCCACCGCCTTCGAGCGGATCAGTCGGGCCACCTGCTCGATCTTGGTGAGCAGCGCCTTCGGGGCATCGTTGAACAGCAGGTGAGCCTCGTCGAAGAAGAAGACGATCTTGGGCTTGTCCAGATCCCCGGCCTCGGGCAGCTTCTCATAGAGTTCCGAGAGCATCCACAACAAGAAAGTGGAGTACAGCAAGGGGTTTTGTACCAGCTCGACGGCATATAGCAGGTTCACCACGCCGTGCCCGTAATCGTCGAGGGCTAGCCAATCGCTGATGTCCAGGGCAGGTTCGCCGAAGAACTTATCGCCTCCTGCGGCCTCCAACGTGACGACGTTGCGCTGGATGGTCGCCAGCGTGGCGGCGGTCATCGCCCCGTACTGCATCGCCAGCTCGGAGGCGTGCTGGGAAACCCACGTGAGCATCGCTTTGAGATCTTTAGTGTCGGTGAGGAGCCAGCCGCGGTCGTCGGCGATCTTGAACACGATGGCGAGGACTTCTTCTTGGACGTCGCTCAGTTCGAGTAAACGCGAGAGCAAGTCCGGGCCCATATCGGAGACGGTGGTGCGGATCGGTACCCCGTTGGTGCCCAGCACATCCCAAAAACGCACCGGATAGGCCGAATACGACCAGCCCTGGATGCCGAACTCGGCCACGCGCTTGTCCACGTTCTCGTTCGGCTGCCCCGGTAGCGCCATCCCTGAGACGTCACCCTTTATATCGGCCAGAAACACGGGAACGCCCATATCAGAAAACGCCTCGGCCAACACCTTGAGCGTGACGGTCTTGCCCGTTCCGGTCGCCCCGGTGATGAGCCCGTGGCGGTTGGCCATCTTCGGGATCATCGTGATCCGCCCGTCGCCTTGTGCAATCCAGATCAAGTTTTCCTGCGGCAGGTACATATCGCTCCTTTGCTCCGATGTCCATCCTTGCACCGTGTGGCGCAGGTTGCCAACGGCTTTCGATCGAATGGCCAGCTTGATGAGGCGAGAGATTGAAAACACTCGAGGTTTGCGAATATTTCGATTATTCTGGGTGTTGGAAAGGAGATGCTATGCCGAACACTGCGATCAGGAGTCATGACAAGACGTACGTGCCGAGCGAAGCTGACATAGCCAAGGCCGGTGAGCTCTTTGCTCAGCTTGAACAGGAGATGGCCAAGACCGGGAAGACTGTGCTGATGTCGGCCTCGGGGCAGACCTACGAGCTGCCGCCCACGTTGTTTGAGGTTCTCAGGTTTGTGGGAGCCACGTTGGCTGCAGGAAATGGTGTGACGGTCGTCCCCAGGGCTACCAAACTCACTACTCAGGGTGCCGCCGACTTCCTGGGTATCTCTCGGCCCACGCTGGTGAAGCTTCTTGAGCGCGGTGACATCCCGTTCGAAAAGGTGGGACGCCACCGCAGGGTTACCTTGGATGATTTGCTTGAATACCAGGAACGTGAGCGCGCGCGTCGGCGCACTGTTCTTTCCCAGGAGGCCCGCAACAACCAAACTTCGGGGATGCTCGCCCTCACCCTCATGCCGGGTGTCGATGAGGAGTAGCCATGGCTTTCCCTGTCTTCTTCGACACCTGTGCTATTTACGGGGCGGGTCTAGCTGACCTTCTGCTCACCCTCGCCGAGAAAGAGACATACAGGCCGTTGTGGTCGGCGGACGTCTTCGAGGAGCTGCGCCGAAACCTGGTGGACGCTGGCATAGAACCCGAGGCTGTGGATCGACGCCTGCGTTTCATGGCCAGTGCCTTCCCGGACGCAATGGTTGAGGGATATGAAGACCTCATTCCGAAGATGGGATGCGACGAAAAGGATCGGCATGTCCTGGCGGCGGCGATCCGCGGCGGGGCTTCGATAGTCGTGACGTTCAACATCAAGCACTTCCCAACCGCGGCGCTTGAGCCGTACGGGATCCAGGCCGTTCATCCAGACGACTTTCTGTTGGATCAGCTTGACCTGTACCCGGTCGCGGTATTGGACGCCGTGGATGAGGTTCCCGGAGCCTACGAGAATCCTCCAGTGACGATCCGGGAGTTCCTCAATTTGCTTGCGCGCTCGAGCGTGCCGAGATTTGCATCGACGGTGGCACCGTTGCTCTGAGCTGCGGCGGTTGGCTGCTGCCCAGGCCATCATCAATTTCTAACCGAGGCTTCCACGCGCGTACTTCCGAAGTGCTTACACCACGTACCGGCTATCCCCTGTAAGTACTCATTTTCCCTGCTCCGCGTACTCAGTCCGACGACCGAGGCCGCTTTAGGTCTTCTTTACCAGGTACTCAAAGTTTGGTGAGCGACCTCACGATCACTACGGGGTTCGCCTAGCCTGGGGTCGTCCACTGGGGTGACATGTGATGAGGGTGGAAAGGGACGTGACATGCGTATTGTCAGAAATGTGGTGACGGGCATCATCTGCGCGCTGGGCACGGTGGCGATGCTGCTGATGGGGATGTGCTTGTTCTTCCAGCTCACCCCCAGCTATGTGCTGACCGGCTCCATGGCGCCGGAAATCCCGGTGGGTTCGATGATCTTCACCAACAACGTCTCTGCCGCCGACGTCAAAGTCGGCGATGTCGTGATGGTTCCGCGCCCAGGCTCGACGTCCTTGGTCACCCACCGCGTCGTCTCCATCGAACCGGAGGCCGGGCAATACAAGCTGACGCTAAAGGGCGACGCCAACTACGACGTCGACCCGGACACTTACTTGGTCGATTCCGTGGGGCTCTACCGGTTCAACATCCCCTGGCTGGGGTATGCGTGCATCTGGGTGCAGGCCAACCCGGTGCTGGCTGGGGCGATCGTGCTCATCATGCTGGCCATTACCTTCCTGGCACCCAAGAAGGTGACGCTGCACCTGCCCGACGGCACGGTGATCAAGAACCTGTCCAAGGCCGAGGGTGAGCGGCTGCTCAAGGCCTACCAGCACGAGGGCGGGGAAGAGAACAAAGACCCGGACGCCGATGGGGAAACGGACGGGGATTCTTCGCCGCTGCCCTCGCGCGCCCTGGTGGATGACGAACCCGGGCAGTCGGATGGAAAAGCCGGGGAAGCCGATGGAGAACCCGGAGCGGATGAGTTGGTCTCGGTAGGCACTGGCGAACCCAGCGAAGCCGAGGCCGCATTCTGGAGCGGAAAAGATGAGGGCTAAAGAAGCAGTCTAGTTGTCCGATGATGAGGTCAGGGCAGTACCCGCGCCTTCCGCGCCTTTGCGGCGTGAAAACCGCTCGCAACAGACTCGATCAGCGCGCACGCTTCCTTCATCGTGCGCAGCTCCCGGTGGCCCTTTACCAGCGCCATGCCGACGGCCAGGGTCAGGTGGCGTAGCTCCTCGTGTTCTTCCGGGTCGCGGATCGGGTCGTAGTCCTGGTCGGCTCCCGGGTTTACCACGCGGCCCAGCAGCTGCACACCCGCCAAACCAACAACGTTCGGCACTAGATCGGAGAACACATACGGGAAATACTCCGGCGCAGACCGATACATCGGCTTGGCGTGGGCTTCCCACAGGGAACGGAACTCTTCCAGGAACGTGTCCACGACCGTCGACATCGCCGCCAGCACCCGACGCCCAAAGTCAACGCGCTGATCCTTGGGAAGATCGCGGCGGTAGGGCATCGCTAGGTAGGGCGAAATGAAGTTCCCCAGCAGGTAGCCCAGGTCGGTGGAATAGGCGCCCATGTGGGCGTATTCCATGTCGAACACCACCATGCGCGAATCCTCGTACATGATGTTGGAGGTGTGCAGATCGCCGTGCACCAGGCACTCGGTCCGCTTGGTGTAGACATCGCGCAGGGCGAGCAACTCACAGCACAAGGAAGAATCGGCAAACAGCGCGGGCCGGAAGTCCTCGATCGAATCGAACATGCCCTCCACCGGGTGCAAATCCTCGAAGGAGAACAAGATGCCCTCCATCAGCGAGCGCATCGACGAGTTCATAAACGCACCGGCAAGCTGGCGGTGGGCGTCGATGTCTAGAAAGATCTCGGAGGTGTAGAACGCGTTGCGGGCCACGTACTTGCCGATCTGCGCGGGGAATTCGGGCAGCCAGACCCCTTGCCGCCACCAGGTGCGCACCGAAGGACGCTGCCAGCACTCCTGCACGAACAAGTTGTTCTCAGAATCAACCAGCACCACCGGCAAAATGGCATCTGGTGTGATGGAGGTGCGCAGGATTATCGCGTTGGCCTCAATCAAAGAACGCGATACCGATACCGGCACGAACTCGCGCGGCCCCCAGTAGCTCAAGTACGGCTTGGCCTGCTTAATAATCAGGGCCTTGCCCGAATCGTCCCAGACCTTGTAGAGGTGGTTTACGAAGCCCTCGCCCTCGGAAAAGCCGATCTCGTGCACGTGCAGGCTGGCCCCGGGCGCGAACAATCCGCGCTCGCGGGCATAGCAGGCCGCTCGTGCAGGGGTGAGATCGGCAAAGTTCACAGCATCTCCTGGAACAACTCCGGGTTGGGGGAGGGGATCACGCACGTCGAGACGACCGTGCCGCGATCCTTGGCCAGCTCCACGCACTCCTTGACCGCCGAGCGCACGTCGGAGACCTGTCCGGTGAGCTTCAGGAATGACTTCCCGCCGATCCCGACGCCCAGGCGCACCTCGATCAAAGAAATCTTGGCCGCCTTGGCCGCGGCATCGGCGCCGACGATGGCAGAGGCGATGTCGAAATACTCCACGACCCCGAGCGCAGCCACCTTGTCGGGCACATCCAGCGCCGAGTTGACCGCAGGCAGCACCGCCGGGTGTACGCGGGCAATCACCAGCTGATTCACGACGACGCCCTTGCCCGTCTCCAGCCCGGCCTTCACCGAGGCCTGCACCGCCCCGACCTCGCCGTGCACCATCACGATGAACTTGCCCGGGCAAACCGGCTTGGCGAAATCCAGCTCAACACGCCCGGCCTTCAACATGGCGTCCGAGGTTTCGATGCCGCGGGCGATGGAGGTCATCTCGATCAGCCCGATGGAAGTGCTCATTTCACCCTCCTGATGGTGATGTACTCGGGGTCAATGCTGCTGATACGCCCGTCGATGGAGGCGTGTACCAGGCAGCCGACCTCGCTTTGCTCCACCGCCGCGATCACATCTCCGACGGCCACCGCGTCTCCTACCGAAACGCACGGCTCGGAAGGACGCCCGACGCCGTGTTTGAGCGGAATCTTCACCTGCTCGGGGTCAAGCCGCACCAGATCGGATACGTGATTGTCGTAGCGGCCCAATCCCAGCCGCTCGATAAACCGCGATTGCGCGATGCGCCGGTACTCGCGGCTGCGGGTGTGCGAGGGGTAGACGTCCTGGTTGGGGCTCGCCCCCGCCGGGCGCAGCAGCCCCTTCATGTAGACGTTCATCCGCCTCGGCGACAGGCCCATCGGGCAGGAAAACAGCTCGCAGATCCCGCATTCGGAGCACAGAAGCGCGTCCATCGCCCCCTCAGCGTTGGCCGTATTTCCCGGGCCGAGCGCTACCGAGCGCATCACCCGGTGCGGCCGCATCTGATGCCCGATCAGGTAGCGCGGGCACAGCTCGGTACACAGCGTGCACTGGATGCACGTAGAGCGCGCCTGCAAGATCACGTGCTCGATCGGCTGATTCTTGATGGTGAAGATCCGATTGTCCGACGGTAGAACTAACAGCCCGCCGTCGGCCTTACCAAAGCCCAGCCCAGAGGTGCCGCCCGGGTACTGACGGCCCATCATCGGCCCGCCGCGCACCAGCGAGTATTCGCGAATCCGAGCCCCGCCGGCGGCCTCAATCAGATCCTCGGGGGAGGAGCCGACCGGAGCGTCGACCACACAGGGATGGGCGACCTCGCCGTTGACCGTCACATATCGCCTTGTCACAGGCTCACCGAGGGAAGCGCGGTAGATGTTGAGCAAGGTGGTGACGTTCACCACCACGATGCCGAGCGCGATGGGGATTCCACCGGGAGGAACCGTCTTGCCGGTGATCTCGTAGATCAACACCTGCTCATCCCCGGCGGGGTAGAACGAATCCATCTCGAAAATCTCGACGCCCGCCCCCTGCGCCGCGATCTCGGCCCTGAGCGCCGCGATCTCGGCGGTGTACTTGCGTTTGGTGCCCAACACCACCCGAGGGATGTTGTATGAGGCGGCCGCCAGCGTCGCTCCC
>JAISTE010000110.1 GCA_031272825.1 Propionibacteriaceae bacterium
CGGCGGCACTCGTCCTTGGGATACCAGACACCAGCCGAATACGCTGCTAACCTCAAACCCAAGAAATAGAAACCCGACAACTCTCAAACCAGCTGGACCGAATCACGGGGTCATCTCAAGCGCAGGAGGAGAAAGTTAGACGCGCAGCATGATGACGACGAACGCGCCTGACTACTCGAGTCAAGAAACTCAAGATGCCGACAGCGACAGGTGCAACTGGCGGAGTTCAGTTATTGAAAATCCGCTTCAGCCAGTCGCTGAACTCTTCGATGCCGCGCTCGCGGGTGTCGTCTCGCGGCAGGATCAGCCACACGATGACGTAGATGCCGACCCCGGAGAAGCCGAAGAGCGCAAGGGCGACGAAGATCACCCTCACGATCCACGATTCGATCCCGAAGGCCTGCGCCAGCCCTCCGCAGACTCCCCCTATGAAGCGGTCGGAGCTGGAGCGCACTAGTTCGTTCTTCATTTAGTCCCCCTCAATTTCCCATGGGTCGGTAACCGCACCCTCGAAGTCTGCGACGCTCATGTTGAGCATCTTCACGGCGATGACTGCCAGCACGGCCAGCAACGATAGGAATAGCACCGGTTTCATCTCTTTGATTCCCCTCCTCGAAGGGCCAACACTAGCGCGACGATGGCAATCGCGATCAACACGAAGGGCGCGAAGAACTCGAATACCCCAAAGCTGGGACGAACTACCAGCGTGAACGCGACGCCGAGGGCCATGAAGCTGGCCAGCAGCCCAACGATCAGCGAGGTGATGTCGTGTTTCATTCGTACTCCGTAATCGTGAGAGTCCCGTCACCGAGTTTGACGTTGATTGTAATCGGAACTGTGTTAGCAGCGAGCTTCCCCTCGGCTTGCATCTCAGCTTCCGATGCGGGCGTGGGCTCGGAACCAGCGGAGACGTCCTCATCGCCTTCAGACGACGTATAGCTGCCAGTACTCCCCGACAGGCACAGCGACTCGGTGGTAGAGAGCGTGCCGCTGAAGTCATATCCAGCGCTCTTCCCGCTCGACGACGTAGTCAGGTTCGGGTTGATCTTGCAGCTGTAGCCCATCTCAACTGCCTCGTCATGGACCATTTGCACCGAACCGGTGCCGATCGTCCAGTTCACCACGTACGGGTTGCCGATCGGCAGCAAGAGTTCGGCGTTGCCCGAGCCCAGTTCCAGGTTGATCTCCTTGGGTGAGGATTGCTCCTCCAAGGTGCCGAAGTCCCACGAAGCGGAGCCGTAGTCCTGCGTATAATCCAACAGTTCTTCACTGGTAACGAACGACGTGTATGTGTTGTCACCGTCATCTGCGTAGTAGTCGTAGTTGTCGTTAATGCTTACAAACGGTGCCGGCCACATGTACCCCAGGTTTGCGCGCGTGTAATTGACCGTCATGATCCCCGTGACCAGTGCGAGCAGTACGGTCGTGGTGATCATGAGCTTGGGCCGCCCCTTCCAGCACGAGATTACCAACGTCACACCGAAGGCCCCGAGGAAGGCCGCAGCCCAGATCACCGTGGGAACCGGGTATCCGCGCGCGATCGAGAGTGCCGTCAGGCAGCCGGCGAACAGGATGCACAGCCCGGTGGCGAACATCCAGCCGCGCCAGTGCTTGCGCACCACCTTGCCCTCGTAGACCGGCGTTTCCAGCTCGACGGACGGCGGCGCGTACGCCGGGGTACCCTCACCGTTCGCTGCGGCCATCCGAACCGCCTCCAGCCGCGACGCCCACGATTGGGCGGCGCGCTGGAAGGGTGTGGCCTCGCCCTGAACAACCTTGCGGTTTCGGGACTTGCGCCACACCAGCAGCCCTGCGACTGCGACGATCGCTACGAACAACAACCCGATCCGGTCACTGCTCAAGAACCCGAAGAAGATGCATCCGGCGAGCACGATCAGGATTCCGGCCAGCACCAGGTTCGCGGCATTGTTGGTTCGCCCGCCCTCACGGGGTAGGACCGCCCAGGCGATGATGTAAGCCAGCAGCGCGCCGCCGCTGGTGAAGATGACTGCCGCAACCGCGATGATGCGCAGCAAGCTAACGTCGACGTTGAGGCGGTTTGCTAACCCCTGGCACACACCTCCGACGACTGCGCCCTCTCTGGGCCGGTAGATCTGGGTCTGGTTGTTCACGGGTACAAACTTGCCACTATCCCCCGTTCCGCCGCTATGGGGTTCGACCCTGAACGCTCCCTGGTTGAGCGCTCGGGGTGCTTTATCTGAGCGTAGATTTGTAGAAAGATGTGCGGTGATGACGGTCGAAGCCCAAGCCAAAGAATCAAAGCGCACGACCAGGCCCCTTGAGAAAGCCTGGATCGGCGGTGTTTGCGCTGCCTTGGCCCGTCAGTTCAACTTGCCGGTGCTAGCCGTGCGACTGGTGTTCATGCTGCTGCTCGGAACGACGGACGTCGGCATAGTCGTCTATTTTTTCTTCTGGATCTGCATCCCGCCCGAATACAAGCGCCGCTCGGCTGCGCTGGATACGGCAACCCGCTCGGGGCAGCGGGCGAAGGCCTCGAACCTGCCACAGCTCACGTCCTCGGATTACGCCCAAATCTTCGCCTTCGCGATCCTCTACATCGGCGTGATCTGGCTGCTGCAACTGTTCCTCGGCAACCCTCTTGACGAGCTGGCGCAATCGGCGCTTTTGTTCCTGGGCATGGGCCTGATCTGGTGGGTCGCGGATCACGCGAGCGCCCGCAAAACCGGGGTAAGCGGGGCGCGGCGCTTCATCCAACCGTTCATCTCGCACTGGACGTCGCTGCTGCTGGTGCTGCTCGGCGTCGTGCTGCTCGCGCTGTCGGGGATTTGGACCGACGGCCTCCACCGCTACCTCTACCCCCGCACGCGTATCGATGACGTCCAACGCCTGATCCTGTGGGCCGTGTGGCTGGTGCTGGTGTTGGGTGCCGCCGTTCTCCCGTTTTTCGTGCGCAACCGCCGCGAGTTGGCGAGGGCCCGCGTCGATAAGGAGATCGCCGATACCCGGGCCGATATGGCCGCCCACCTGCACGATTCCGTGCTGCAGACCCTGGCCCTCATCCAGCGCTCGGCGGGCGACGAGCGGCAGGTGCTGCAGCTGGCCCGCAAGCAAGAGCGCGAGCTGCGCAACTACCTGTACGGCGAGCTGGATTCCAAGGATTCGCTGCTGGAGGCGCTCAACGAGGTCGCGGCGGACGTCGAAGAACGCTACGGCCAAGAGGTCGAGGTGGTGAACGTGGGCGATACCGAGATGGACGAGCGGCTGGAAGACATGGTGGCCGCCGCGCGCGAGGCCGCGCAGAATGCGGCGAAGCACTCGGGCGAAGAACACATCGACATTTTCTTGGAGGTGGACGGAAACCTCGTAGAGGTCTTCGTCCGCGACCGGGGGGCCGGGTTCGACCTGGCCCACATCGACTCCGACCGCATGGGCGTGCGCGAGTCGATCATGGAGCGCATGGCCCGCTGCGGCGGGCGGGCGATAATAAAGACCGCGCCCGGCGAGGGCACGGAAGTGAGATTGGAGTTGTCCAAATGAGCGAGAACACAAGCGAGAATGCGGCCCAGGACAAGCCGGCGGACTACAAGTATCGGGTGGTGGTCGTCGACGATCACTCCATGTTCCGCACCGGCGTGAAGGCCGACTTAGGTGATGCCGTCGACATCGTGGGCGAGGGCGAGGACGTCGCCACCGCCGTGGCCGCGATCAAGGAAACCGTCCCGGACGTGGTGCTGCTGGACGTCCATCTGCCCGGCGGCGGCGGGGCCGAGGTTGTGAAGCAGATTCTGCCGACGCTTCCCGAGGTGCGCTTCCTGGCGCTTTCCATCTCCGACGCCGCCGAGGACGTCATCGGTGTGATTCGTGCCGGGGCTAGGGGTTACGTCACCAAGACGATCTCCGCCAAGGATTTGATCGACGCCATTGGCCGCGTCGCCGAGGGGGATGCGGTGTTCTCCCCGCGCCTGGCCGGGTTCGTGCTGGACGCTTTCTCCGGTTCCATCGAGGTCGCCTCCATCGACGAGGATCTCGATCGTCTGTCCCAGCGCGAGCGCGAGGTACTGCGGCTGATCGCCCGCGGCTACCAGTACAAGGAGATCGCCAAGGAGCTGTTCATCTCTATTAAGACGGTCGAAACCCACGTCTCCTCGGTGTTGCGCAAGCTGCAGCTGTCCAACCGCTACCAGCTGACCCGCTGGGCCTCGGACCGCAAGCTCGTCTAAACACTAAAGCGAAAGGCTGGCGGCTCCCTGTACCGCCAGCCTTTCGCTGTGTCCTCGTACACAACTCGTCATCCCGCATCGTCATCCCGCATCGTCATCCCGCGCGTAAGTCGCAGGATCTCTCTTCTCGTGCCGAGATCCTGCGACTCCACTACGTTCCGCGCAGGATGACGAGGTGGAGTTCCGCGCAGGATGACGAGGTAGAGTCTGCGCAGGATGACGAGGTAGGAATGTCTTACGACCCCCAGCTCAGCTGGGTGCCGCCGACGCGCTCAGCCTCGATTCTCTCTTGGTAGCCCGAGGCGAGGTAGGCGGCCATCGGATCGCCCGGCAGGCCGCGCGATTCTCTCCATTCGGCCAAATCAGCGCGCACGTCGGTGTAGTACGCGTCCATGAAGATGGTGTTGGCGCCCAGCACATCGCCGGCCTCCTGGGCCGCGGTGAGAGCCTCGCGGTCGAGCAAAAGTGCCTTGGCCGTCGCCTCTTGGACGTTCAGAACCGAGCGAATCTGGCCGGGGATCTTCTTCTCGATGTTGTGACACTGGTCGAGCATGAAGGCGACATCGGGGTTGCCATAGCCGCCGCCGCGCACGACCTCGACCAAGATGCGGTAGAGCTGGTACGGGTCGGCGGCGCCCACGATGAGGTCGTCGTCGGCGTAGAAACGCGAGTTGAAGTCGAACGAACCAAGCTTGCCGAGCCGCAGCAGCTGGGCGACGATGAACTCGATATTCGTCCCCGGGGCGTGGTGGCCGGTGTCCAGGCACACCATCGCGCGCTCGCCCAGGGCGGCGCAGTGGGTGTACGAGGTACCCCAGTCGCACACGTCGGTGTGGTAGAACGCGGGCTCGAAGAACTTGTACTCCAGCACGAGCCGCTGATCGCCTGAGAGCCGGGCGTAGATCTCGGCCAGGCCCTCGGCCAGCCATTCTTGCCTGGAGCGGATGTCCCCTTGGCCTGGGTAGTTGGTGCCGTCGGCCAGCCAGATCTTGAGATCGCGCGAGCCTGTGGCGTTCATGATCTCGATGCACTGGAAGTGGTGGTCGATGGCCTTGCGGCGAACCGCCGGATCGGTGTGCGTCAAGGATCCGAGCTTGTAGACGTCGTCTTGGAAGGTATTGGAGTTAATCGTGCCGAGCTTTACCCCTTGATCCTCGGCGTAGCGGCGCAGGGCTCCAAAGTCGTCGACCATATCCCACGGGATGTGCAGGGCAACAGAAGGGGCGAGCCCCGTGAACTTGTTCACTTGCGCGGCGTCGGCGATCTTCTCTTCGACTGAACGCGGAGTGCCGGGCGAGCCGAACACCTTGAATCGGGTGCCCGAGTTGCCGTATGCCCATGAGGGTACTTCGATCGCTTGCTTCTCTAGCAGACCGGTGATTTCACTGAATTTCATATCGCACTCCTTAGTACGGGGGTTGATGGGTTTGGTGGTTGGTGCCCGGCGGGCGAACCTGCCGGGCTTGTTTCCCAACTAGGGCTTATCCCCAGTTGAAGTCGCCGATGTTCTCAGCGTTGAACTTGAAGGCGGCGCCCAGCGGAACTTCGCCGTCAGCGCCAACGGTGTAGGAGCCCAGGCGGCCAGCTTCGAAGGTGTCGCCTTCGGCGCCGGTGATGGTACCGTCGACCAGGGCCTTGACCGCGTAGGTGGTCAGGTAGCCGAGATCCTCAGGATTCCACAGCGCGAACTCTTTCGACGTACCGTCTTCGATGTACGGCTTCATGGAGCCGGGCGTGCCCAGACCGGTAACGAGAACCTTGCCCTTGAAGTCGGACTCGGAGACGTAGCGCGCGGCGGCCGTGATACCCACGGTTGTCGGGGCGACGATGACCTTGAGCTTCGGGTACTTGGCCAGCAGGGCCTTGGTCTCGTCGAAGGACTTCTGGTCGGCGTCGTCGCCGTAGACGACGTCGTCGAGCTTGATGTCGGGCGAGGCTTCCAGCTTGACCTTGAGCGCCTCAATCCAGGCGTTCTGGTTGGTGGCGTTCGCACCGGCCGACAGGATGGCGATCTCGCCGGATCCGCCAGTCTGATCGTCGATCATCTCGTACAGCGACGTGGCGACGCCGTCGACGGAAACCTGGTTGATGAACAGGTCGCGGCAGTTGGTGTCGGAGTCGAAAGTGACGACCTTGATGCCTTCAGCCTGGGCGGCCTTGACGGAATCGCACAGTGCGTCGGCGTCGTTAGCGGAAAGCTCGATTGCAGAGACCTTCTGCTGCGTGGCTGCCTGGATGAACTCGACCTGGGAGTCGGCGACGCCTTCGGTGGTCGGGCCGACCTGCGTGACTGTGGCACCGATCTCGGCCGCTGCGGCCTCGGCGCCGGCGGTCGACTGATCGAAGTACGGGTTGCCCAGGTTCTTCGGCAACATGGTGATGGTCAGCGCGGTGCCCTCGCCGCCTGAGCTGGCGGATTCGCTTCCGGCTGCGCTATTGGTCGGTGTCGACGGCGTCGAGCAACCGGCCAACAACAGTGCGCCCGCCACAAGGGCGATTGCAGGTTTTGTGAACTTCATTCGAGTTCCTCTCTCTTTATTGGTTCGGGGATTGCTCCCTGATTGGTAGTGGGGACTAATCCCCGTCGGTTGAAAGGCGGTCCAGCTTGGCACGCCGGTTATTTATCCAAGTGATCAACGACCCGGCCAGCACGGCCGCGATCAGTAGGCCACCAGTGATGATCTTGATGATGTCGGCGGTGATGCCGACAACTTGCAGGGCGTTGGCCAGCGTGCCGATGAGCAGCACGCCCGCGATGGAGCCCCAGATGGTGCCGACGCCGCCGAACACGGAGACGCCACCCAAGACGATTGCCGCAATAACCTGGAGTTCCAGGCCGTCGCCGGTATCTCCGCGGGCGACGCCGCGCAGCAGCGTCCAGTAGACGCCGCCAAGCCCGGCGAGCCCTCCAGCCAGGACGAACGCAATGGTGCGGGTGCGGCCTGAGTTCACCCCGGAGAAGGTTGCGGCTTGCGCGTTGAGGCCAATGGCGTAGATGCCGCGCCCGAAGGTGGTGAAGTGCAGCAGCCAGACGAAGACCCCGGCCAGCAGCACGTAGAAGATCATGACGACCGGGATTCCGGTACCGGTGATCTCCAGCTGCGGGATCATCGTCCAGTTTTCGGGGAACTTGGTGACGGTCGTCGTACCCAACATGCCGACGGCCAGGCCGCGGAATAGCGCCATCGTACCCAGGGTGACGGCCAGCGCCGGAAGCCCGATACGCGTCACCAACAGCCCGTTGACAAGGCCGCCGAGCAGCCCGACGGCGATACCGCACAGCATCCCGACCTCAAGCGGTCCGCCCGCGTTATAGACGACGCCGGTGAGGGAGCAAGACAGGCCCACCATGGAGCCGACGGAGATGTCGATGTCGCCGGTGATCATCACCAGGCACATCGGCAGCGCCAGCATCAGCGCCGTGAAGTAGTTCTGCAAGATGTGGTAGATGGTGATCGTCTCTGCGAAGTTCGGGACGGTGGTGCAGGCCGTGATGATGACCGCGAAGAGCAGCACCACGATGGCCGATTCGCGGTTGATGAGGGTGCGCCGCCACAGCGGCTTGGCATAGTCGGCGTAGTACGTCTTATCCAAAACCCGCTCGCTCATGATGCCATCCTTTCTGCCACGAGCCGTCTTTCGTTTCGGGAAGCCAACACGCGATCCAGCACGATGGCTCCGATGATCAGCGCGCCGACCACGGCTTTCTGCCACAAGCTCGGCAGGCCAAGGATCGGAAGCGCGGCGTTGATAGTGGTGAGCAGCAAGGCTCCAACCGCCGCGCCCAGAATCGTTCCCGAGCCGCCGACGATCGCCACCCCGCCGATGACGGCCGCACCGATGGCCTGCATCTCGTAGCCGTTGCCGGCCGTCGAGATGATGGTGGCGTAGCGGGCCGCGAACATGGTTCCGGCCATTCCCGCCGTCGCGCCGCAGATGACGAACGCGAGGAAGGACAGCTTGCGGTACGGCAGGCCGTAGAGTTCTGCAGCCTGCGGTGCCGAGCCGATCGCGTACAGCGCGCGGCCCGTGCGGATGTTACGCATATACCAGGCGGCGATGACAAGGACGATGACCGCGATAAGGGTGAGCGTCGGCAGCGAACCCATCTTGACGTCGCCGACGATGATCCAGTCGGGGATAAGCCGGGAGTTGCCGAGGTTCTTGAAGTCGTCGCCGAAATCCTTGGGGTTGATCCGCGCCGATCCGGCCCACAGGATGTCGATCCCGCGGAAGATATACATCGTGCCCAGCGTGATGACCATGCCGGGCACCTTTGCGATGCCGACGAGCGCGCCGTTCACGAAGCCGAGGAAGGCCCCGAATCCGATGCCGAGCGCGAAGGCGAGCGCCGGCGGCATGTCGTGCCAGTTCAGATATGCGGTTCCGACGGCCCAGGCACAAAGGCCCATCGTCGAACCGACGGATAGATCCACGCTCTTGGTGATGATGACGACGGCCTCACCGATGGCCAGCACCACGTAAATCGCGGGGTCAAGCAGGAGCGCTCGCCAGCCGTCGGAGGAGAAGAAGAAGGTCGGCTGCACCATGGTGGTGACGATGACCAGCGCCACGAACACGATAAGGATTGAGACCTCGCGCTGCTTGATGAGCCTGACGAAGAAGTTTTGCTTTTCCATGTCATTTCCCCGTCTCGACGATGGTTTCGGTGACTTCTATTTCCACGGCGGCGGGGGCGGGAACAGATGAATGGGTCGCCGCGTACATAACCGACTCGGGGGTGGCCTCGTCGCGGCTGAGTTCGGCGGTGATCCGCCCCTCGTGCATGACGTACACGCGGTCGGCCATGCCGAGCACCTCGGGCAGCTCGGAGGAGATCATCAAGATGGCCATTCCCTCTTTGGCTAGCTGTGACATGCGTCTGTGCACCTCAGACTTGGTGCCGACGTCGATGCCGCGGGTGGGTTCGTCGATGATGAGCAATTTGGGGTTCGACGCGAGCCATTTGGCTAACACCACCTTCTGCTGGTTGCCGCCGGAGAGTGTCTCGGCTTTGGCGTCGAGTGAGGCCGTCTTGACCTCCAGGTTGTGGGCCCAGATTTGCGCGGCCGCGTTTTCGGCCTTGTGGGTGATGACGCCGCGCTTGACCAGCGAGCCGCGGATGGCGTCGGTGATGTTGGTGGCGATCGGGTTTTGCATAACCAGGCCCTGCTGGCGGCGATCCTCCGGCACGAACCCGATGCCCGCCGCCATCGCCGCAGCCGGGTTGCGCGCGGGGAGCGGCTTTCCTAAGAGCTGAACTTGGCCGTCGGTGTAGGGATCGACGCCGAAGATCGCCCGAGCTACCTCGGAGCGGCCCGCGCCGACCAGGCCGGACAGGCCGACGATCTCACCGGCGTCGACGTGCAGGTCGATGTCGGCAAACACGCCGGGCGAGTTCAGGCCGTGAACCTCAAGGACGGTTTCGCCGACCTCGGTGTCCAACTTGGGGAACAGCGAGGTGACCTCGCGGCCAACCATCTGGGTGACCAGCTGATGTTCGTTGGTGTCTTTGATGGCCACGGTGGAGACGTAGTTTCCGTCGCGCATCACGGTGACGGTGTCGCACAGCGAGAAGACCTCGTTGAAGCGGTGGGAGATGAACATGAGCGCCCGGCCCTCGTCCCGCAGCTGCCTGGCTACGGCAAACAGCCGCTCGACCTCCACCCCCGATAGTGCGGCGGTGGGTTCGTCCATGATCAGGACTTTGGCGTCGAGAGAGATGGCCTTGGCGATTTCGATGATCTGCTGGTCTGCGATGGAAAGGCCGCGGGTGGGGCGGTCGGGGTCAAGGCCGACGCCCAGGCGCTCCATCAGCTGCACCACTTCGGCCCGCATGGCCGAGCGGTTGATGCGGAAGAAGCGGTTGACGGGCTGGCGGCCCATGAAGACGTTCTCGGTGACGGACAGGTCGGGGAAGAGCGTCGGCTCTTGGTAGATGACCGCGATCCCGGCGGCCTTGGATTCGGCGGTGGACTTGAAATCGACGGGCTTGCCCTCGAACAGGAACTCGCCGGAGTCGCGGTGGTACAACCCCGCGATGATCTTGACCAGCGTAGATTTTCCGGCCCCGTTTTCGCCGATCAGCGCGTGGATGGAGCCTGGGTACAACTCGATCGACCCGCTGGCGAGTGCTGTGACCTGCCCGAAGTGCTTCGAGACATCACGCAACTGGAGCGTAGGTGCTTGGCTCACGCGGCCTCCTTGTCGCATTGAAACGTTTCATCGTTTCAAGTAAATCTATCCTGAGTGTTCCACAATCGTCAAGAATGCGCGTTGGATGTTATTGAAACGTTATATTCGGGGCGGGGGCGTGGGGTATCCATAATTGCCGCTCACCCTTGGCGCCCGTAGGACGGCGTTTGCGGGATCTGTTTCTTCCCCGTCGACGCTACGTGGCATGGTTAGCCTCTTCGAGATTAACCCCACCATCCACTACGCAACCGCGGACGTCGATCTTCTGGAGACCAACTCCGGGGAGAGCAGAACCGTTTGGTGGGTGTGCTCGCACTTGCCGTCGGCGGCGTCGATCTCTTCGACCAGCAGCTGCGCGCCCGTGCGGCCGATGCCGTGGCGGGGCTGGCGGATCGACGAAAGCGGGACGGCCGCAGCCGCGGCGAACTCAATGTCGTCGTAGCCGATGATGTTGACGTCCTCGGGAACGCGCAGCCCGCAGGAGAAAAACCCTTGTAACATGCCGATTGCGACCATGTCGTTGGCGCCAAACACCGCGGTGGGACGCTCAACGTCGGGCAGCGCGGCCAGCTCTTGGGCAGCCGTCACTCCGCTGGCGATGTCCAGAGTCGGAGTGGAGACGGTGAGCAGCGGCTCGGCGTCAGGCACGGAGTCAAGGGCGATTTCCGCGCCGCGGCGGCGGTTGGCGACCTGGGACAGGGTCGAAGGCCCGCCCACGTACGCGATGCGGCGATGCCCGAGATCAAGCAGATGTTTGACGGCCACGCGCCCGCCCTCAATATCGTCCATGCCTACCGTGCAAAAGCCCGCGTTATTGGCCCTGTCGACGAGCACCACCGGAATGCCGAGACGCCGCAGCCGCTCGGCGGCGTCTGTCTGCGGCGCGATGGGGGCGAGCACCACCCCGCGAACGCGGGAGGACTCGAAACGATCCAGCAAGGAGGCCTCGCGCTCGGGAATCTGGTCGGAGTTGCCGATATATACGCTCAACCCGTGGTCGTAGCAGTACTTCTCGGCACCCCGAATGAGGTCGGTAAAGAAGGGGTTTTGGACGTCCATCACAATAATCCCGACGGCATTGGACCGGCCCGCGCGCAGCTGCCTGGCCGATTCGTTGCGCACCCACCCGAGCTTTTCGATCGCGGCGGTGACCTTCTCGCAGGTGGCCGGGGAGACTACGTCGGGATTGTTCAGAACGTTTGAAACGGTACCGATCGACACTCCCGCGAGCGCGGCGACGTCCCTCATGGACACTGAACGTTTTGACGCCATAGCGCTCCTCGATTGAATCGATCAAATCGTAGGGTAGCAGAGTATGTGCAGCGGCTGTGCGCCAAACGGTGAATGTCCGCCGGACGGCGCAACAGGCGCCGCCTGTTGCCATGCCATTCCCAACCGGGTGAGGTAAACCAAGGGATGACGAGGTGAGGTAAACCAAGGAATGACGAGGTGAGGTAAACCAAGGGATGACCAGGTGAGGGAAATCCGGGGATGCCAAAGTGAGGACGTGCGGGATGATGAACCGGCGTAGATCGGCCCGCAGCGCCCGCCCAGGCAGCGAGTCGATGCGCACGGATTGAATGCTCACGCAATATGGTATGTTCATGGCGAAATTTGGACGCAATAAAGCCCCGGAAGCGAGCGTTGGGCAGGTGGTGGCGGCTGAGCCGACAGCCCGTACGGTCGTGGCTCACCGCGATTTCTTACTCTCTCACGTCGAACAGGCCAAGCCCTTTGGCATCGGGCTGTTCGAGGCGCGCGGGCTCACTCTTTGCGAAACGCTGGCCAGCGACATCGATCTTCCCCTGTTCTCAGCTGCGACGGTCGACGGCTGGGCCGTCAGGGCGTCCAACCTTGTGGGGGCCAGCCCGCAGCGTCCGATAGCGATGCCGGTAATGGGCGAGGTCGTGGGCGCGAACACCCTTCCCGAGCCGCTGCCGGTGGGCGCGACCTTCCGGGTCAGCGCCGGTGCGCCGATTCCTTCCGGTGCCGACGCCGTGGTTCCCTATGCGGATGCGACCGAGCTCGGCGACGGAGCGAGCTTCGAGGCCGAGATCCCCGTGCGCTCGAACGTCCGCGAGCGCGGCACGCGGGTTTCCGACGGTTCGCTGCTGGCCGTCAAGGGCTCCGAGCTCACGCCGAAAGTGATCGCCGCCCTTTCCGAAGTCGGGATTGACAAGGTGTTGGCGCTGCCGAAACCGCGCGTGGCCGTCGGCTCTATCGGCAACGATCTCGTGGCCCCCGGCGCTCCCCTCACCCGGCTGCGTCAGCGCTACGACTACACCACCGCCCTATATGCGACGGCCGTGGAAGCGTACGGCTGCCAGGCCTTCCCGATGCCGATCCTGGACGAGGACGAGCAAGAGATCGCCCGCTCGATCAAGGCGCAGGCGATCAGCTCCGACCTGATCCTGCTCATCGGCGAGGCGACCGATTCCCTGCGCGCAGCCCTGGCCGCCACCGGCGAGGTCGACTACGCGCAGGTGGCCATCAGACCCGCCGGGCCGCAGCTGTTCGCCGTAGTGGGAGAGGAAAAGGTGCCGCTGCTGGTGCTGCCGCCGCAGGCCGCCTCCTCGTACGTTTCCTTCGAAGTGTTCGCCGTACCCTTGCTGCTCAAGCTCGCCGGGCTCGACCCGTTGGAGCGCGAGGTCATCAACCAGGTACCCGACGAGAAACTCCCGTTTGACCCAGACGTCCCGCAGTTCCTGCTCGCCTCCCTCAAGGACGGCCTGCAGCTGCTCAATCTCGGGGAGGACGCCGGTGCGATTGAGCTGCGCGAGGTCGACGTCATCGTCGTGGTTCCTCCCGGCCAGGAGATCGTGCCGGGCCGCAAGGCCGTATGTTGGGTGCCGGAACGATGAGCTTCGAAACCGACTACCGCTCCCTGGTCGAGGCCGGGTTCGAGTGGCGCGCCTTCCAGATGGCCGAGCCCGCCGAGCGCGCCGACCGCGTGTTCGAACTGGTCTCCGCACGCACATCCGCCCCAACGCTGAAAGATCTCTACAAAGCCTTGGATGACGTCGTAGCGCAGACATACCGCGACGCCGCGTCTTCCAAATCGTTTATGCAGATTTTTCAAGGCCCGATGGTCGGCAAGAAGGATAAGTCCGACCCCTACGGCGACGCCCTGCGCGCACTGCGCCAAAAGCACACGTACGTGCTGCAGCTGCGCTACTGGGACGGCCTATCGACTGAAGAGATGGCGGAGCTCAGGGGCACGAGCGTCGAACAGGCGGAGGTCGATCTGGCCCAGGCCGAACTGGCCTTTCTGAAGAAAGCCGAGAAGCGCGGCCCGGTCGGCGACGTTGCGGCGCTGTTAATCGAGCTCAAGCCCGGGGAACTGCGGCGCTAGTCTCCGTTTGTCCGGGGTAACTATCCGTTGTCACCTGCTATCTCCTCGTCATCTAGCGCGAAGTCGCAGACCGCAGCGGGACGGAGTCCCCGCCCCGGTCTCAAGGAGCGCAGCGACGAATAGGATCTCCTTGTCACAGCGAGAACAGGAACCGGTTCAACTCCCACTCGCTGACGTCCTGGCGATAGGCCTCGTATTCGGCCTTCTTGTTGCGCAAGAAGAAGTCGAAGACCTGCTCGCCCAGGGTGTCGGCCACTAGCTGGGATTCCTCCAGGGCGTCCAACGCATTGCCCAGCGACTTGGGCAAAGGCTTGATCCCGAGAGCCTGACGCTGCTTGTCCGTCAGGGCCCAGACGTCGTCCTCGGCACCCTCGGGAAGCTCGTACTCGTTCTCGATTCCGGCAAGACCGGCCGCCAAGATGACGGCATAGGCGAGATATGGGTTGCAGGCCGAGTCGATCGAACGCAGCTCGATGCGCGCCGAGCCGGACTTATTGGGCTTGTAGGTGGGCACGCGCACGAGCGCCGAGCGGTTGTTCTGCCCCCAGGAAATGTAGGAGGGGGCCTCGCCGCCGGTCACCAGGCGCTTGTAGGAGTTCACCCACGGGTTCGTCAGCGCCGAAATCTCGGCCGCGTGACGCAGCAGTCCCGCAATGAAGTGCCTTGCCACCTTGGACAGGTGGTATTCGGCGGAGGCGTCGTAGAAGGCGTTGGTGTCGCCCTCGAACAAGGACATGTGGGTGTGCATCCCGTTGCCCGGCTGACCGGTGAGCGGCTTGGGCATGAAGGAAGCGAACAGCCCGCGGCCCACGGCCACCTCCTTAAGCACCACCTTGAACGTCATGATGTTGTCGGCCATGGTGAGGGCGTCGGCGTAACGCAGGTCGATCTCCTGCTGGCCGGGCCCGGCCTCGTGATGGCTGAACTCCACGGAGATGCCCATGCGCTCCAACATGGTGATGGCCTCGCGGCGGAAGTCGGCACCGGCCGAGCGGGTGGTGTGGTCGAAGTAGCCGGATTGGTCGGCGGGAACCGGGGGCTTGCCCGGCTCGACCGGCTCTTTGAACAGGTAGAACTCGATCTCCGGGTGGATGTAGAACGTGAACCCCAGGTCGGAGGCCTTCCGCAGCGCGCGCTTGAGCACGTAGCGCGGGTCGGCGAAGGAGGGGGAGCCGTCGGGCAAAGAGATGTCGCAGAACATGCGGGCCGTGCCCTGCGTCTCGCCGCGCCAGGGCAGCAGCTGGAAGGTTGAGGGATCTGGGTGGGCGATCATGTCGGATTCGTAGACGCGGGCGAAGCCTTGGATGGCCGAGCCGTCGAAGCCGATGCCCTCGGAAAACGCGCCCTCCATCTCCGCGGGGGCGATGGCTACGGATTTCAAGGAACCCAGGACGTCGGCGAACCACAGGCGCACGAACCTCACATCGCGCTCTTCCATGACGCGCAGAACGAATTCAGTCTGCTTATCCATGGGGAATAGTCTGCTACGAAAAGTGTTTCAGTGTGGTTACAGGGGTTGGCTTCCTGTTGCCGCTAGGCGGCCTTGCGTTCGGGGACGGACGCCGCCGGTTCGCTCTTGGCCTCCGGCTTGGATTCAGACTTGGTTTCGGCCTTGCCCTCGGACTTGGGTTCGTGGGAGATCAAGTTGGCCTTGGAGGACGACTTGGAGTCGGTCACGTAGAAACCCGAGCCCTTGAACACCACGCCGACCGCGGAGTAGACCTTGCGCAGCTCGCCCGAGCATTCCGGGCAGACGGTGAGCGGGTCGTCGGTGAATTTCTGCACGACTTCCAGATCCGAGCCGCACTGACGGCACTTGTACTGATATGTCGGCATGTCATCTCCTGAGTTTTAGACCAGCGAAGATTCTACTCCTGCGCTGGGGGTGGTACTCCCCGCAACAGTTTCCGGGGTGTAATTATTCCCTAACTCGTCATCCCGCGCGCGAGCGAAGCGAGGTCATGCCGCGCGAAGTCGCAGTGCGCGGGAACTCTTTGCAGCGGCTAGGAGCGAGTGAGATCCATCGAGAAAGTCCCGGGCCTGGATCGTCTCTTTCTCTGTGACGATCACGTCCACGGGCAGATCCCAGGGCTCCGACGGAAGCTGATCCACAATCTCGTCGTGGTTGAGCAACAGTACCCGCTTGCCTTTAGTTCCGACGAGCGCACGGTCGTACCAGCCGCCCCCCTGTCCCAGCCGGGTTCCGCCCCGGGTCGCCGCCAGGCCCGGAAGGACGATCACATCTGCGTCCGCGAGCGCTTCCACCCCCAGCCGCCGACCGTCCGGCTGCGGTATCCCGTGCGGCCCGGGCTTCAAAGAGTCCGGCCCCGAATACTCCGCCCAATCGGGGGAAGCCGAAAGATACGGGACGAGCACGCGCACGCCCGTCGGCAAGGAAGAGATGAACTGCAAAGTATCGGGCTCGGGTTCGACCGAAAGATAGACGGCCACACTGCTGGCACCGTCCGTTAGCTCAAGCAATCGCTCCAACCGCGCGCGATCCGCCGCAGCGTGCTCCAGCACCCACCGCTCGGCGCGGCGAGCCCGAAGCCGCCTGCGCAGTTCGCCCTTGTCCACGCGCCTGACTTTACCGTTGGGGACGGTTCCTATTGGTAAAGCCAAGTACTTCTGCCCGCGCCGGACAGGAGTTATGCTGGAAATGCCTGAAAGGAGACCCCCATGCAGGTACGAACTAACGGGCGGCTGGTAACCCAAGTCGTCGTATTGGCCCTGGTGGCCATAGCTGATGTGTTGGCCTGGTCGATGGTGCTGAAAGGCACGGTCACACGAACCGAGCAGAACACGGCATTCGAGAGAATCGTCGCAGTGTCCTTCCTGCTCGCCGTATTCCCCATCTTGACGGGCCTGATCCCCAAGCGGCCACTCAACACGGCCATAACCCTCGTGTGCGGAGCGGCCCTGCTCGCAGGCGCCATGCTAGGAGGCCTATCAGTGGGTTTGCTGTACATGCCTGCCGCCGTGCTGCTCCTACTCAGCGCGGTAATCCCTAATTGGAAAACGCTTGCCGTGCAGGGGGACGACCGCCTCGCAACCCCCGAGCGAAGTGGGCACACCGACGTTTGAAGATGTTGCGCGAGCGAATCCAAGACGGTCGGGTCTTACCGTTGGGGACGGTTCCTTTTGGTAAAGTCAGCCGGCCAGCAGCGTGCGGTCGGCCAGCTGGCCCTTCTTGTGCTTGAACTCGTCCAGCAGGTCTTGGACGGTTGCCGCTTTCTTTTGTTGGGCGTCGAGCTGCATGATTATGCGGCCCTCGTGCATCATCACCAGCCGGTTGCCGACGCGCAGCGCCTGAGCCATGTTGTGCGTCACCATCAGGGCGGTCAGGCCCTGTTCCCCCACGACCTTTTCGGTCAGATTGGTGACCAGCTCGGCGCGCTGCGGGTCTAGTGCCGCGGTGTGTTCGTCGAGCAGCAGGATGCGCGGATTG
>JAISTE010000130.1 GCA_031272825.1 Propionibacteriaceae bacterium
TTCGCCCTCGATGCCGACGCCCGCAAGCAGCTCGTCGACGAGCCTCACGGCGTCGGAGTAGGGCGCCTCGTTGAGCGCTTCGCCGAAGACGATCCGGCCCAGGGTCGTGTACTCGACCCGGTTGTCCACCCTGTTGGTATCGATCTGCACGGTGAACGCATAGAGCACTCTGGCCTGCGGGAAGGCCTGAGCCAGAGTCTGTTCCGATGTGACTCCGTTCATGAGCGAGACGATTACCGTCCCTTGCCCGACGTGCCCGCGGATGTCCTCGATCGCCTGGGCAAGCCCGGAATACTTCACGGCCACGAATACGACGTCCGCTGGCTCCATCGGTTCGTCAGGCGTAACCACGGGTACCTCGAAGCGTTCGCCTCCCACGACGACGCCGTCGCGCATCAGCCGCTCCGCACGCACCCCGGCCGCCACTACGCGCAGCTCGACGCCGGGCACGTCCAGAAATTTGACACCGTACCCGGCGCCGACCGCACCGAAACCGATGAAACTTACCTTCATCCGTCCTCCTTTGGATTGCTCCCGGAGGACGGCAAACGCTAGTTGTTCTTTGCCTGCAGCGTCTCCAGGATTTGCGCGAACTCGTTTCGCTCTTTATCGCTAAGTACCGAGAAGTAATCTATCCCGGTCTGGCGGCGGCGGCGCCCGATTTCGTGGACGGTGCTGTCACCCTTTTCGGTGATAGTGGCGACGGGCTCGCCGTCTGCCTCGGAACGGGTGAGCCACCCCTGGGAAACCATGTAGTTGATGGTGTCGTCAACGACGTCTTGGTCGAGCTTCATGGCGGGGGCGATCTTGTTCACCGGGAAGGTTCGCTTGACCATGAATAGGCGGAACATTTTGCCTTGTGTCGGGTTGAGTCCGTACTCGCCAATCATCTTGGTGTTGGCGCCGCGCAGGGTGTGGGCGACCTCCACGAAGAGTTCTTCGAGGGGCTTCGTTTCTGTGGTGGGGGATGTCATCTAAGACCTTTCTAATCGTCGATGTTTTAGTGTTGAAACATCGCTGGCGATAATACTCTCTCGCTACTTGGAAGTTGCTATCGCCGGGGTCAAGGGTGGCTAGGCTTTTGGTATGACTTCTCTGTTCGACCCCATTTCGCTGCGCGGACTTACGATCCGCAACCGCATCTTCCTGCCCCCGATGTGCATGTACCGAGTCGAGGCCAAAGACGGCGTCCCGACCGACTGGCACCTCGCTCACTACGGCTCGCGGGCCGCCGGCGGCTTTGGGCTGGTGGTTGCTGAAGCCACGGGCGTCAGCCCCGAAGGGCGCATCACCCCGTGGTGCTGCGGCATCTGGAACGACGAACAGGCCGGGGCTTGGGAGCGCATCGCGGCACTCGCCCACCAAGAGGGCGCAGCCTTCGCAATCCAGCTCCAGCACGCGGGCCGCAAGGGATCGTTCTATCGAGACTTCGACGTCCCCGCTTCTGGCTCCGTCCCGCTATCCGATGGTGGCTGGGAGACCATCGGGCCTTCGCCGATTCCGTTCCCCGGCATCGCCGCCCCGCGCGCGGCCAGCTTGGACGACATCGCTAAAGTCCGAGCCGACTTCGTTGCCGCCGCGAAGCGTGCTGACGCCGCCGGAGTAGACGCCGTTCAGCTGCACGCCGCCCACGGGTATTTGCTTTTCGAGTTCCTCTCCCCGCTTTCCAATCAGCGCACCGACCAATACGGCGGCTCGTTCGAGGGCCGCACCCGGCTGCTGCTCGAAGTGGCCGAAGACGTTCGCGAGGTCTGGCCCGACAACAAACCGCTGCTCGTGCGCCTGTCCGCAACCGAATGGGTGGATGGGGGCTGGACCGTCGAGGAGAGCGTAGAGCTGGCCCGGCTGCTCAAGGATCGCGGGGTAGACATGATTGACGTGTCCTCGGGCGGAAACGTGCTCGCACCCATCCCCAAGGACGTCGACTATCAGATTCCGCTGGCCGCAGCAGTGCGAAAGGCCGGGTTGCCGGTCAGCGCAGTGGGCCGCATTACCGAGGCTCGACAAGCCCAATCGATACTGGACGAGGGCTTGGCCGATGCCGTTTCCGTGGGCCGGGCGGCCCTGCGCGATCCGCACTGGCCGCTGCGCACAGGGGCCGAGCTTGGAGTGCCGAGAGACAATTTGCCGTATTCGAAGTCCTATCTGCGCGGGAGGTTCTAATGCGCAAAGTTTTGTGCCTGGCGTTCGCCGCAGTCTTCGCCGGTTGTGCGGGCGGCGGCTCGTCTGCGGCCCAATACCTAACCGAGGGAGGCAACAGCCTCGACGAGGCGGCCTACCGCCAGGCCGTAATCGACGGCTCTGCGGACAAGTTGGCGTCCATCACGGGTACCAAGGGCGCGACCGTCCACTACTACGTGCTCACCAACGGCGGCATCCCGGTCTCCTATTCGCTCGAATCGGATTCAGACCTGCTCACCATCGCCGAGCCGACGACTGAAAGCGTCGGACGCACCATGCCCGGAGCCCCGCAAATCCTCGATTTCGCCATCGAACTTACCGGCTCCGGGACGGCCACCGCCACCTTGTACAAGAACCTCCTGGACACCGACGGAGAGCCGACCGCCGAAGCCACGGTAGAGATCAAGATCGACGCCTGAGCCGCGCCTCAAGATGAAACTTCGAGAACTTTGCGCTAAAGTTCTCAAGGCCGAGGGCGTATAGCGCAGTGGTAGCGCGCTTCGTTCACACCGAAGAGGTCACTGGTTCAAACCCAGTTACGCCCACTCACGGCCCGCTTCGCGGGCGTGAGTGGCCGTGAGACGCCCGCAGTTCTATTGCGGGGCCCAAGCCCCGCACCCCATGCTGGGGCTCCGCCCCAGACCCCGTTCCCTATCTTGCAGTTCAACTTGCTTTGTCCCATGTCAGGGCTCCGCCCCGAACCCCTTACATCAACTCGCTGCTTGACTTACGTTCCCATGCTGGGGCTCCGCCCCAGACCCTTTACGTCGATTCCTTCTTCTCCACGATCTATTATCTGCGGCCTTGTTCCTCCTCTTGCGTTCCCTTCTTCTCCCCTCTCTCCCCCACCCTCGCTTGCCAGCTAGGCGGCAGTTCGAGCCCGATCTGGAGCTGGTCGTATGCGGTTCGTCGGGTTCCCAGATGCCCACCTTCGGCGAGTGGGAGCGGGTGGTCTTGGAGCACTGCTACGACGTGGTCGACTACGTCTCCTGCCACGCCTACTACCAGATTCACGGAGACGATCTGGGAACCTTCCTCGCCTCGTCGCTAGATATGGAAAAGTTCATCGCCACCGTTGCGGGAACCGCCGACCACATCAAGGCCAAGCGCCGCTCCGATAAGACGATCAACCTGTCTTTCGATGAGTGGAACGTTTGGTACGTCGACGAGCACATGGAGGCCGATCCGCCGACGACCTGGGAGGTAGCACCGCATGCC
This sequence comes from Propionibacteriaceae bacterium, assembly GCA_031272825.1. GTDB lineage: Bacteria > Actinomycetota > Actinomycetes > Propionibacteriales > Propionibacteriaceae > Propionicimonas. The sequence continues at coordinate 3,400 of JAISTE010000130.1, forward strand.
TTGGAGAACGTCTACACGGTTGCCGATGCGGTGGTGGTCGGCAACCTGCTGATCACCTTGCTGAAGCACGCTGACCGGGTCACTGCGGTGAGCCTGGCTCAACTGGTGAATGCGATCGCGCCGATCATGACCGAGCCCGAAGGCCCGGCCTGGCGGCAGACGACGTTCCATCCGTTCGCCGCCACCAGTCGACTGGCGCGCGGTGTCGTGTTAGAGCCCAGGATCGAATGCGGAACCTATGTCAACGACACCTATGGGGAGGTACCGCTGGTCGATGCTGTTGCGACCTTTGAGGAGGAGTCGGGCCAGGGAGGGGTTTTCTTGGTGAACCGCGATACCAGCTCGGTAGCTTCGGTTGAGGTGGATGTATCCAAGCTCTCGGCTAACAAGGTGGCTCAAGCACTGACTTTGAGCGACGACGATGTGTTCGCCGTCAACACCGTCGAGCAGCCTCAGCGCGTCCACCTCCATCCGAATCCGGGCGCAAACCTCGGCACGGACGGGATCTTGCGGGTTGAACTTCCTGCGGTCTCCTGGACGGCGATCTCGCTGTCAGTCGACAGCGCGGCATGACACCCGAGCTCTAGGAAAGGCGAGCGTTGTACACCGTATCCAATCCGATCCTCCCCGGCTGTCATCCCGACCCGTCGGTGACGCGCGGGGGCACGGACTA
>JAISTE010000100.1 GCA_031272825.1 Propionibacteriaceae bacterium
CAGGCCTCCCGCTGAGGATCGCGGGGCTGGTGGGCCATGGCCTGAGCAACGAGGAGATCGCCGAGAAACTGCACCTGAGTACGTCGACCGTAAGAACCTATATGACGACGATCATGAAAGAGAGCGGCTGCAACTCACGCGCCCAGTTGGCCGCCAAGGCCCACTTCTGGTGCTGGGTGGACGCTCAGCCGAACGAAACCTGCTGCACCGACTCGGCATAGAGCGTCGCGGTGGCGTCGGTGAGCTTGATTACGCGGAACGTGTCCATCTTCCCCTCGTAGACCGTCCGCAGGCCGGGCTCTTGCTTCAAGAACGCCTCCTTCAGCTCGGGCTTGTTCATCGCCCAGGCGGTTGCGGTCAGACGCAGCCAGGTCATTCCCTCGACGATGCAGGCGATTTCGATGTGCTGCGACGACGACAGCTGGGCGAAGACCGCCTTCTGGGAGGACGAACACAGGTAGATGTCCCCGTTGATAAGGGCGATCGCACCAAACGGGCGCACGTGCGGGTTCCCGTCGGGATCGGTGGTGGCCAGGAAGAAGGGCTTTCCCTGCAGCAGCCCGTAGACATCTTGCGCGTTCTTCATAGTGCCAGCTTAGGCACGGTTCTGGGCTGACGCTCCCCGTTTCGCCAGATTTGCGGTTGTGACGAGCCGGCCTGTAGGCCGGATTCTGTAGGTGTCGCCACCTGGCAGCCATCCATCTGTGACGGCTGTTTCCAGCCGCCTCCGCTTGCAACCAAGCGTGCGGGCTACCCGAATGCCTTGCGCGAGCAGCGCTCCCGCCCTCCCCGATTGGGGCGGGCATCGGCATCCGCGAGGATTGCTCCTCTTCTTGCCCTTGCTTCCGGTGGGGTTTACCGTGCCGTCATTGTCACCAATGACGCGGTGGTCTCTTACACACGCCGTTTCACCCTTACCGCCAGCTTCCCGGCGGCGGTCTATTCTCTGTGGCACTTTCCCGCGGGTCACCCCGGGTGGGCGTTACCCACCACCGTGCTCTGTGAAGTCCGGACCTTCCTCAGCTTTCGCCGCGGCTGCCCGGCCGACTCGTCGGGACGATTGTAGCCGCTGGGCGAAGCCGCCCCAGCCTCCAACTGACTGGCGCCAGTTGCCGACCCGGCAAGAACCAGGTGTCGTTTTCGCAAGCTGGGCCAAGTTGCTAAGCTTGCTCAAGCCAAGGAGGCATCGCCTAGTCGGCCTATGGCGCCCGCCTGCTAAGCGGGAGAGGATGTTGAATCCTCACGTGGGTTCGAATCCCACTGCCTCCGCAAATGAGGAAGTCCCCGCGCAGCGGGGCTTTTTCATTTGCAAAGAAATTGCGGGATTCGAACCCGTAGGGCGTGCATCTATCCGGAGGACGCCTGGTGGGCGTCCGACTGATGCACGCGGCGAGTGTAAGCGAGCCGAGCGATTTGCACCGCAAATCGCATCGAATCCCACTGCCTCCGCAAATGAGGAAGCCCCCGCGCAGCGGGGCTTTCTTATTTGGGAACAACATTGCGGGATTCGAGCCTCAAGTGCCCTACGCCGCACCTTCACCTTTCAACACCACCGCAACCGTCTTCAAGATGATTACCAGATCGCCGGTCAGGGTCCAATTTTCTACGTAACTCATGTCTAGGCGGATGGCGTCTTCGGGGCTCAGATCCGAGCGGCCGTTTACCTGCCACAGGCCGGTGATGCCCGGTTTCATGAGCAGGCGGCGGTAATGAAAATCGGAGTATTCGGCGACCTCTCGGGCCACCTGCGGGCGCGGGCCGACCACGCTCATCGCGCCTTTCAGCACCGTCCAGAACTGCGGGATCTCGTCGATGGAGTATTTGCGCAAGAACTTTCCGATTCGGGTGACGCGCGGGTCGTCTTCTAGCTTGAAAAGCAGGGCGTGCCCGCCGTTTTCCTTGATTAGCTCGCCGACTTTCGCTTCCGCGTCGACGCACATGGTCCGGAATTTATGCACGGTGAAGGGTTTGCCCAGCCGCCCGATGCGCTCTTGCCGGAAGATCACCGGCCCGCCGTCCTCGACTTTGATCAAAATGGCGACGACCAACAACAGCGGCGAGGTAATGATCAAGGCCGCGGACGAAAACACGATGTCAAACAATCGCTTTACCGCGAACTTGTAGCCCGAATACCGCGGCAGATCGACGTGCACCAGACTCATGCCCTCGATGGCCCTCACACGTGTGCGCGGCCCGGCGACGTCCAGCATTTCAGGCTGGAAGATGAGCAGCACCGGCGAATCTTCGAGCTGCCAGGACAACCTCCTGGCCTGCTCGCGGTCGAAGGAGCGAGTGAGGATGAGCGCACCGATCTTGCCCGTGCCGACCAGCGGAATCACCAGCTCCTCGGTGATGGATTGCAGCCCCTCCAAGTCCGGATACTCGGCCGCCGCCCCGGACGTCACACAGATCGCACGCGGACGGAACCCAGAGACCGTCCAGTGGTTGAGGTCGTGTACCAGCTCGGCCACCTCGGCGGCGTCGCCGATGATGAGAGTGGGTGTGGTCGCGCGCCCGATGGAACGCAGTTTTACAAGGTATTTCCGGGCCACCCACCGTCCCAGCAAGAGGGTGACGATCCCGATCGGGAGCGTGGTGAGGAACATCATTCTGGAAAGCTCGACGCGGAAGCAGTACGAGAAGATGGCGGCGAAGGCGAACACCCAGAAGCTCGCCACGATCAGCTTTTGGTATTCCTCGATGCCCGAGCCCAGGATGCGCGGGGAGCGCGAGCCGTAAAGCCCGAGGACGACCACCCACAGGACGTCGAGGATGAGGCCGATCTCCCAGTAGCTGAGGTTGGGAGCGCCGGAAAGCTCGGCGTTCAGGCCCGGGCGGAAAGCGAAGGTGGTAAAGACCGTGGCGGTGACGACGAAGATGTCGAGCAGCGTCAGCCCGATCTCTCCTTTGACAACCCAGGAGCGTTCGGGGACGTCGATGGCAGAGGTCACCGAGGCCAGAATCTCGCTCTCGTCGGGGTGCTCGCTCACGCCGGTAAGCCTAACATCGCGCGCGTATCCAGGCGCGCTATCGCACCTTGCCAAAGCCGAGCTTGCGGCCCAGCATCTTCACGCCCTTGCGCACCAGCGGTTCGGCCTCGGTTTGGAACACCCGCTGCCTGCGCACGCGCAGCGCCGGGTTCGCCTGCAGCCACACGTTCAGCAACCGCTCGCCGAGGTAGCCCATCACCCGGCGCTGCTGCGGCCCGTAGCTTCGCCAAGGGATGGAAGGTTCGGCGGCTTGCAGGATGCCGAACAGCCATTCGGCGTACTCGCCGAAGAGTTCGGCCCGCATCCAGAACATGTTGTACAGCGACAGCGAGCGCCCGGCCATCACCTGATCGAACGCCCCCAAATCTGCAGGAGCGACGTCCGCCAGCGCCTGCCGCACCGCCTCCAGATCGGATGCGTGGTGGGCGTGGGAATACTGCCCGGCGACAGTCTCCACCACGTAGTGCCGCTTCTTCGCGACGACGACCTCAGCCCCTTCCAGCCACGAGTACAGTTCCGCCCCGGTTGCGGGCCCGGAAGCGCCGACGAAGTAACGCCGGTAGTGGTTCAGGCCATAGGCGTCGGTCTGCGCATTTTTCCACGCCCAGTACACGGCCGTCAGCTCGTTGTAGGTGGGGTTGAGGGCGGAAATGTTCTCGCCGGTATCGTCGCCCGGGAAGCCCAAATCGGTATCGGCCAGGGCCTTGCCAACTTGGATGGGCTGGTAAACGCCGTCGTCGGGGAAGGTGTAGGGCTTGTGGGCGGCGATGAACATGGTCACGGGGAAAGCCTAGTGGGGCGTTCGCTCTTATTTGTTCTTCACCCGACCAGCGCGTGACGTCGAACAATAAGACACGAAAATCCCTCGAAATGGGATGCACAGGGCTCTGCGGTAAGCTGACTTCGATTATCAAGAGGAAAGTATGACTCAGGACAATTCTGCGCAATCGGGGGGACAGCAGCCCAGGCGTTTTGCCGACGGCGAGAGCGCACACCCTAGCGGCGTCGTCCCGCAGCGCATCGCCGACGAATCCCAACACCGTTCCATGGCCTCCACCACAGGCTGGACGATCTTGGGCACCATCTTCCCCGGCCTCGGCTTTATCCGTGCCGGACGTAAAGTGCTCGGAGGCGTAATCCTCGGGGTATTCCTGTTGCTGGTCGTCGGCGCGGCGGCCTTCACGGCCTTCAACTCCAAGCTCGTGGTTCGCCTGGCGCTCGACGCCGACGTGCTCTTAGGCGCGTCGATTGCGATCGTCGTCATCGGGCTGCTTTGGGTGGTGTGCATCGCCGCCACCAATCTCTCCCTGCGTCCGCCCTTCCCGACCCCGGCCCAGCGCGCGGCATCCGCGGTGACGGTCGGAGTGTTGTCCCTTGTGGTGGCCGCACCGGCTGCGATTGCCACCAACGTCACCTTCACCATGGCGACCGCCGTGTGCAAGATTTTCGGCGGCAACGGCATCGCGGAGGCGGTGCTGGATTGCAAGAGCGGCGGCTCGGCCACGCTGCCTAACCTTCCGCTCGACGACACCTGGAAGGACAAGCCGCGCCTGAACGTCCTGGTGCTGGGCGGTGACAACGGCGAGGGCCGCGATCCCAAGCTTTCCATCCGCCCCGACACCGTGATCGTCGCTTCTATCGACACGGCCAACGGCGACACCACCTTGATCTCCATCCCCCGCCAGACCGGGTTCATGCCGTTCCCCAAGGATTCGCCGCTGTACAAGTACTTCCCGAACGGCTTCAACGGCGGCACCGTCGATGACAGCGAGTACATGCTCAACGCCATGTGGCAGAACCTGCCCGAGCTGGTGCCGAAAGACATCCTCGGCAACCCCGACACGCTTTCATCGGACGCCATGAAGCTCTCCGTCGGCGAGGCGACGGGCCTGACCATCGACTACTTCGTGCTGATCAACATGGACGGGTTCAAGGCTTTGATCGACGCCCTGGGCGGTATTACCGTCAACATCAACTACCCGATCCCGATGGGCGGCAAGTGCGAGCCCACCCAGGGCATCAACCAACCGCCGAACTACTACCTCAAGCCCGGCCCCGACCAGCACCTGACCGGAAACCGAGCACTGTGGTACGCCCGCGGCCGCTACGCCTGCACCTCCGCTAAGTGGGGCAACCTGTTCGAGCACAACTCCAACCAGGCGCGCATGGCCAGGCAGACCTGCATGATCAACGCGGTGGTGAAGCAGATCACCCCCGAGAACCTCTTGTTGAAGTATCAGTCCATCGCGGAGGCCGGGGAGCAGATGATCATGACCGACGTCCCATCGGACATGCTGCAGCCGCTCATGTACCTGGCCGGGAAAGTGCGCGGAACGAAGCTGTACTCGTACAACTTCGAACACAACAAAGATGGGTTCTCTACTTCCACACCCAATTTCGACGTCATGCGCGAGCTGGTAAAGAAGGCCATTTCCGCTACCGAGAAGGCGAATAAGCGGGTTACGGAGGAGCCGAGCACGCCAAGCGTTCCGGCAACTGACGCGAGCGCACCTTCCGAGGCGAGTGTTCCCGAATCCTCGCCTGCGCCCGAGCCGACGGTGAGCGAATCTTCGGCGAGCGCTAGCTCCAGCCCGTCGTCGAAGTACAACGATCTGGACAACGCCTGCGCGTACCACCCGGGAGAGGGCGAGGGATAAGGGTTCCTAGGCCCCGGACTTGATCCGGAGCAGCCCTAACGCGTCCAGACTTTCATCACTGTTCGTTTACTGCCCAATAACTGCGTTAGGCTGGGTCAACCAACCAGGGGAACGCTATGGGTCAGGACAAATCGCGTACCGGCAAGGCTCCGCGCCGGGGTCTTACCGAGGAAAAGCAATCAAAGACGGGAGCGGCGCATCGGGCGCTTGCTCCCGCGAAATCTATGCGCACTGCTATCGGATGGACTGTGCTGGGCACGCTCATCCCCGGCGTCGGCTACATCCGGGCCGGGCGCAAGGTGCTCGGCGGGGTCATCCTGGGGGTGTTTGCGCTTGCCGTCGGCTCGCTGGTTACCCTCGCCATCGTCAACCGCTCGCTGCTCATCCGGCTGGCGCTCGATCCCAATGTTCTGCTCGGTATCGCCATTGGGGCTACAGCGCTCGGCTTGGCGTGGGTGGTGGTCGTCGCAACCACGCACCTGGCCCTGCGCCCGCCGCGCCCGAGCGTGAGCCAGCGTGCCGCGGGGGCCGCGCTCGTGGGGTTTCTCTCGCTGGCCGTCGCCGCACCGATGGCGTACGCCACCTCAGTTTCTTATACGGCGGCGAGTTCGATCTGCAAGCTCGCCGGTGCGGGCAGCGGCGGGCTGGCCGAGGCGCTGCTCGAATGTAAGCAGGGCGGGCGCGCAGTGACCTTGCCCGATCCGCCCGCCGACGACACCTGGGAGGGCATCGATAGGGTGAACATCCTGGTGCTCGGCGCCGATGAAAATGTAGGCGACGAGCCCTTCGCGGACGTCCGCGTCGATACCAATATCGTCGTCTCCATTGATACCCAAACCGGGGCGACGACGCTGATCTCCATCCCGCGCAATGTTGGGCACATGCCCTTCCCCAAAGATTCGCCGCTGTACAAGTACTTTGGCGAGAAAGGTTTCTGGGGAGTTAAGGACGACAACTCCGCATACATGCTCAACGCCATGTGGACGAACCTGCCCAGACTGGTGCCCAAAGACATCCTCGGCAACCCCGACACGCTCCCCTCGGATGCGATGAAGCTCTCCATCGGGGAGGCGACCGGGCTGGAGATTTCCTACTTCGTAATGGTGAACATCGACGGTTTCAAGAAGATCATCGACGCCCTGGGCGGGATTACGGTGAACATCAACTACACCATTCCTAAGGGCGGCGTGTGCGACACAGACCTCAACGGAAGAAGGATCAACGTAAGCCCCTTCGGCATTCTGGAACCCGGACCAGACCAACACCTCAGCGGCGCGAATGCCCTGTGGTACGCCCGCGGAAGATACAACTGCCCTTCCACCAAGTATCCCGACATCAATTTCGCGGAGCACAACTCCAACGCGTCTCGTATGGCCCGGCAGATGTGCATGATCAACGCCGTCGCCAGGCAGGTCACGTCCGAGACGCTGCTGCTGAAATATCAGTCGCTGGCCGAAACGCTCGAAGACATGCTGCTGACGGACATCCCGCCCGACATGCTGCAGCCCCTGACCACGCTCGCGATGAAGATACGCGGCACCAAGCTGAGCTCGTATAAGTTCGACCACGCCAAGGACGGGTTCAACACCACGACACCCGACTTCGACGTCATGCGCAAGCTGGTGAAGAAAGCCCTAAAGAAGACGGACACAGTCAACAATCCATCACCCGAACCGAGCGCTGAATCTGCTGGTACCGGCAGTACCGCTGGTACCGAGGGAACCCCGGCTGCGGACGTCCTCCCCGGCGGTACTCCGGATTCAACGCCGTCGACGGTGGAAAC
>JAISTE010000151.1 GCA_031272825.1 Propionibacteriaceae bacterium
CTTGATGTCGACGCCCAGCAGGTTCATTACCCCCGGCGAGTTGCAGGCAAAGGCGGCCGACGTGGCCGCCCCTGAGGATGTCGGCGGGTTGGTGGAGCCGCAGTCGGGAACCACCTGGCCGTTGTAGGAGGCTACCGAGTCGAAGAAGTTCGAGCCGGGCGAGGCGGCCGAGGCGAGCTGGGTGGAGTTCAAGGTGGTGTAGTCGCCGGTGGAGGCCAGGTCGCCTTCCCAGGCGAGCATCGAAAGCTGGGCGTCGACGCTGCCCGCGGCCGGGGCCTTGAAGCCCGACACCGTGATGGAAATCGGCGAACCGGTCTCGGCGTTGAAGCCGTCGAACACGGTTAGGTTTCTTAGCGGCATCCCCGGCGCGGTATAGGCGACGGTCATGGTCCAGCCCGAGTAGCGGTCGGAGCCGGTGGCGGCGGCCACATTCGCACCCCAGTAATAGCCGTTGCCCCCGGCCTGGACGATAGAGGTGATGTCATAGAACTCCTGATAGGCGTTAGACATCGACGAGTTGGGGCCGAACTCCACGGAAGAATAGATCGTCTGGTAGGAGCCCATGTTCGGGGCCTTGAAGCTCATCTGCCAGCGGTTTTGTCCGCCCGAAGCGGTAGCAGCCGAGTCACCGAAGTATCCGGCATCAAGCCGCGCACCCCAATACAGGCCCGCCCACAGCACCGTCGCACCGGCGGGAAGGTTCAGATAAGAGGCCGAGGAATTGAAGGTGGACGAATCCGAGTCGTTGTCCCAGTTGCCCATCACGAAGTCGTTGTCGTTGTAGTTGCCCCCGGCCTTCGCAGCGGCGCAGCTTCCCGGGGTGTTTACCGTGTACACCTGTCCGTAGTAGTTCTGGTAGACCATGTTGTCGCTGCAAGTGGTTGTGGTGTTGCCGATAGAAACTATCGCACCGTTGGCATTGGCCGAGAATCTGGCGGCGAACGGGGTAGTGGCCGCAGCTTGGGCCTTGGAGAGCGGTGAAAAGGCGGCAAAGCTCAGCGAAAGGACGATCGAGATGGCGAGAGCGCCAGCCTGTTTCAGTTTCATTCACTACCCCCCATTGGTAATTGCACTTCATACTAGCCCGAAAGGCGTAGAGCGGGTACAGGCTGGGTTGAGGTGGACTTGAGCCTTTGTGTTGACGTGCCTAGCAGCCGACTTGACGGGAGGCGAAGTTCACGCCTATGGGGCCGGTTAGCTTAACAAAACCTGAGTCGATAGGATGAGCGTTGGTGCCGATCCGGCACCTCCAACTACTAAGGAGATACATTCTATGGCCGTCAAGGTAGGCATTAACGGTTTCGGTCGTATCGGCCGCAACTACTTCCGCGCACTCACCGCGCAGGGCGCCGACATCGACGTTGTCGCTGTCAACGACCTCACCGACAACAAGACCCTCGCCCACCTGCTCAAGTACGACTCAATCGTGGGTCGCTTCCCGGGCGAAGTCTCCTACACCGAAGACTCCATCATCGTCAACGGTAAGTCCATTAAGGCCCTCGAAGAGCGCGATCCCGCCGACCTGCCCTGGAAAGAGCTCGGTGTTGACGTCGTGATCGAGTCCACCGGTTTCTTCACCGATGGCGAGAAGGCCAAGGCTCACCTGGCCGCAGGCGCTAAGAAGGTCATCATCTCCGCCCCCGCCAAGAACGAGGACGGCACCTTCGTCATGGGCGTGAACGACGACACCTACGATCCCGAGAAGCACAACATCATCTCCAACGCTTCTTGCACCACGAACTGCCTGGCCCCGATGGTCAAGGTGCTCGAGGACAACATCGGCATCGTCAAGGGCCTGATGACCACCGTCCACGCTTACACCGCTGACCAGCGCCTGCAGGACGCCCCGCACAAGGATCTCCGCCGCGCCCGCGCCGCCGCCCTCTCCATCATCCCGACCTCCACCGGTGCCGCCAAGGCCATCGGCCTGGTTATCCCGGAGACCAAGGGCAAGCTCGACGGCTTCGCGCTGCGTGTTCCGATCCCGACCGGCTCCGTCACCGACCTCACCATCGAGACCCCGCGTGAGACCTCCGTCGAGGAGATCAACGGCTTCTTCAAGAAGGCCGCCGAAGAGGGCCCGCTGGTCGGCAAGCTGATCTACACCGAGGACGAGATCGTGTCCAAGGACATCGAGACCTACCCGGCCTCCTGCACCTTCGACTCCAAGCTCACCAAGGTCATCGGCGGCAACCAGGTCAAGGTGCTCGGCTGGTACGACAACGAGTGGGGCTACTCCAACCGTCTGGTTGACCTCACCGTGCTCGTCGGCTCCAAGCTCTGATCTGCACTGAAGTGATGTGATCGATTCGCCCGGCTCATTCAGAGCCGGGCGAACTAATATCCGAAGAAAACTCAAACAGAAAGACCCTGTATGAAGAACCTCGCTGACCTCGGCGATCTCAAGGGCAAGAAAGTCCTGATCCGCTGCGATTTCAACGTCCCGCTCGATGACGAGCAAAACATCACCGACGACGGCCGCATCAAGGCCGCCCTCCCCACCCTCAACTACCTCACCGGCCAGGGGGCCAAGGTGGTTGTCATGGCCCACCTCGGTCGTCCGAAGGGCCAGCCCGATCCCAAGTTCTCGCTGCTTCCCGCCGCCAAGCGTCTCGGCGAGCTCGTCGACTCCAAGGTGGTTCTGGCCGCCGACACCGTCGGCGAAGGAGCTCACGACACCGTGGCCGCCATGGAAGATGGCGACATCGTGCTATTGGAGAACGTGCGCTTCGAGCCCGGCGAAACCTCCAAGGTCGACGCCGAGCGCGAGGAACTGGCCAAGAAGTACGCCGAGTTCGGCGATGTCTTCGTCTCCGACGGCTTCGGTGTTGTCCACCGCAAGCAGGCCTCCGTCTACGACATCGCCAAATTGCTGCCTTCCGCCCCCGGCTACCTGGTGGAGAAGGAAGTACAGGTGCTCAAGCGCCTGACCGAAACCCCGGAGCGCCCTTACGTGGTTGTGCTCGGCGGGGCCAAGGTCGCCGACAAGCTCGGCGTCATCGGCAACCTGCTCAAGATCGCCGACACCCTCATCATCGGCGGCGGCATGGCCTACACCTTCCTCAAGTCCGAGGGCTACGAGGTTGGCACCTCGCTGCTGGACGAAGAGAAGATCGGCGACTGCAAGGCCTACCTCGAAGAGGCTAAGGCCGCGGGCAAGACGATCCTGCTTCCGTCGGATATCAAGGTCACCAAGGAATTCGGCGACGGTAAGAACGCCCACATCGAGCCCGCCACCGCCATTCCCGCCGACGAGATGGGCCTCGACATTGGCCCCGAAACCTCCAAGCGCTACGCCGAAGCCATCATGGGTGCCAAGACCGTGTTCTGGAATGGCCCGATGGGCGTGTTCGAGAACGCCGATTTCGCAGCCGGTACCAAGGCCATCGCCCAGGCGCTCGCCGATTCCGCCGCGTTCTCCGTGGTCGGCGGCGGCGACTCCGCAGCGGCCGTGCGCACGCTCGGCTTCCCCGACAACGCCTTCGGGCACATCTCTACCGGCGGCGGCGCGTCGCTGGAATACCTGGAGGGCAAGGTGCTCCCCGGTCTGGCCGTTCTGGAAGGAAACTGAAATGGCACGCACACCGCTCATTGCGGGTAACTGGAAGATGAATGAGAACCACATCGAAGCGACCGGTCTGGTTCAGAAGCTCAGCTGGGCGTTAATCGACGGCCAGTACGAGCCCGAGAAGTCGGAGGCGGCGGTCATCGTGCCTTTCACCGACATCCGATCCGTGCAGACCCTCATCGAAGGCGACAAGATCAACATCGCCTTTGGTGCCCAGGACGTCTCCAAGTACGACAAGGGCGCCTACACCGGCGAGGTGTCGGCCCCGATGCTTGCCAAGCTCAACTGCAAGTACGTCGTCGTCGGCCACTCCGAGCGCCGCGAATACCACGGCGAGAGCGACGAGCTGATCAACGCCAAGGCCAAGAAGGTCATCGAGTACGGCATGACCCCGATCATCTGCGTCGGTGAGGTTCTCGCCGTGCGCAAGGAAGGCCGTCAGATCGAGCACGTGCTGGCTCAGACCAAGGGCGTTCTCGCCGGGCTTACCCCCGAGCAGGTCAGCTCCCTGGTCATCGCCTACGAGCCCGTCTGGGCCATCGGTACCGGCGAGGTGGCCACCCCGGCCGACGCCCAAGAGGTCTGCGGAGCCATCCGCGAGTACGTCAAGGGCGAGTTCGGCGAGGAAGCTGCCGAGGGCGTCCGCATTCAGTACGGCGGCTCGGTGAAGTCCTCCAACGTTGTCGAGATCATGGCCGAGCCTGACGTCGACGGCGCGCTCGTCGGCGGTGCCTCGCTCGACGCCGAGGAATTCGCCCGCATCGTGCTGTTCTACAAGGCGTAGTGGAACTCGCCATCTAGTGCGAAGTAATACCTCGTCATCTAGCGCGAAGTAATACCTCGTCATCTAGCGCGAAGTCGCAGGATCTCCACCCAAGCCGGTATCCGGCAACGGTAGAGATTCTGCGGCTACGCCTGGCCTCGCGCTGAACGACGATGTAGAAGCGCGCTAAACTAAGGTGCTTGTGACTAAGTTAGGATTGCAACCGTGACTCTCGCTCCCATGATTACGTGGCCGATTTTGACGCTGTCGATCGTGCTGATCTTGTGCAGCATCGCGCTGGCGCTGTTCATCTTGCTGCACAAAGGGCGCGGCGGCGGCCTGTCCGACCTATTCGGCGGCGGCATGTCGACGTCCATGGGCGGCAAATCCGTTGCCGAACGCAACCTGGACAAGCTGACCATCACGGTGGCGGTCATCTGGCTCGCCTGCATCCTGGGCCTGCTGGCCATCTACCGCTTCGCCCCGACGCTCGGCGAGCTGGGCGTGGAGGAAACCCCGGCGGCCACCGCGACCGAGACGGCCGGCACCGAGGAAGCCAGCGAGTCCCCGGAAGCCAGCGATGGAACAGAAGCCTCCGACGCGGCTTCGACGCCCGCCGAAGAGACTCCTTCCGACGCTTCGGAAACCCCGTCCGAGTAGCTTGACGCTCTCGTTATAATCCGAAAAGGAGAAGGAGGAAAATGTCAGGTGGAAGCGCAATCCGAGGCTCGCGCGTAGGTGCGGGCCCGATGGGAGAAGCTGAGCGCGGCGAGGCCGCACCCAGGCTCTACGTCTCCTACTACTGTGCCAATGGGCACGAGACGCGCCCGGCTTTCGCAGCCGACGCGCAAATCCCGGAAATGTGGGAATGCCCCAAGTGCGGGCTGCCGGCGAACCTGGATCAGGACAACCCGCCGCCCCCGCCGAAAAACACCCCGTACAAGACGCACTTGATGTACGTCCAGGAGCGGCGTACGCCCGAAGAGGCAAAGCAGATTCTGCAAGAGGCAGTCGACGATCTGCACAAGCGCAAGCTCAACGGTGAAGTGATCTACTGACACCGGTCTTACCAAAGGGCCGCCCTCGGGCGGCCTTTTGGGGTTTAAACGGCGGGCAAGAGCCGGGGGTACTGGGCAGCGTCGCTTAGGTATGCCTCAGTCTTGCCCGCCGGTAAGCGCACGTTCGGGGTAACGGAAGTTTGGCGTCGGCGTAGGGGAGTACTCACTTTCGGCCCAACAAGCTGGGTGGGCGGTGAGCGGTGTTCATAGCCTTTCGGCGAAATCGGGAGCCCGGCTCCCACGACGAAAGGTAACAAATGCAAAAACGAGGGAGCCTCAGGCTCGCGCTCGCGGCCGGCACGCTGGTGGCTGCCGTCGCGCTTTGGACCGCCGCCTTCTTCACCGACTTCGCCAATGTGAACTTTGGCAACGGGACGGACGGCTCGGGCATCGGCGCGAACAACAGATTCAACATTCAGGTGGTCGGCACGGATGCCAACGGCAACCCGCAGCCCGGCACCTGGCAGGAAGCCGATACTGTGGACGGCGCTTCGATCAACATCCCCGGGGCTGACACGATCATCCCCGGCGATACGGTCTCCGTCGAGATCCCCTTCCGCAACGAATCCCCGTCCCTGAAGGCGGTCATGAAATTCTCGCTGCTAGATCGCCCGGGCCACGCATCCGACCGGCTGATGCGCGACACCTTGCAGTACACCGTCCAACTGGACAACAACACGGCGCTGGTTACGGACGTCAAGCAAGACCAGGTGAAGAACCTGTCTTTGGGCACTTTGGCCGCCGGTGAATCTCACGTGCTGAAGGTCAGCGTGAAGCTGCCCAAGCAGCCCACCCAGGACGACGACAACAAGTTCAACGGCCTGGTTTCGTACGTGCAGGCCCACTTCGACGCCCAGTCCGATAAGTAAGCGTTAGGTAGGGGAGATGATGAAGAAGGTTTGGCGGGGCGTGTTCGGGCTCGGATTGGCGCTGGGGATTTCGGCGCTGCCCACCGCGGCGATGCTGAGCGATACCGCAGGCATCACCGTGAGGCTGGACGGCTCCGCCAACACCTTCGACATCGTCGTCAGCGGGTCGGGGGCTCCCGGCTGGATCCCCGACCCGACCGAGTGGGAACAAGGCGACGCCATTCCATTCTCACTGCCCGGAAGCTCGCTCGCCCCGGGAGGGGCGGCACAGTTCCGGATCGCGGTGAAGAACGCGTCGAAGCTGGCGGGGAGGATTTCGATGAAGGTAGCAGACGGCGATCCGAAAGGAGCAGCGGTGAACCCGGCGGGGCGGTTCGTAGAGCTGTTCGATCAGCTGGATTTCACCGTCAAATCCGACGGGCGCACTTTGGTTGACCACACGCCCGGCACTGCTGTTGGAACGGTGGGCGAACCGTTCGAGCTGGGGCCGGGGGAGTACCGCGTTTTCGACGTCACACTCGGGTTGCCCGAAGAGCTGGATAACCGCTGGATGGATGCGAGGACGGATGTGCTGTTTCGCTTCGAGGGGGTGTCGCAGTGATTAGGGATTTGTTGAGATCCGACACCACGATTCACGGAGGTTTGCGCAAACCCAGCTTCAACCGAGCGCTGGCGCTACTCGTGGCGGTCTGCGGGCTGCTGCTCGGCCTCTCGGTCGGGGCAACGTGGGCGGCGCTCACCGACCGCGCCGGGCTGAACGTGGCGTTCGGCTCCGGCCAGCGCTTCGACCTAGCGATCTCTTTGGGCGGCTTGCACGAGGCCGAGAAAGCCAGATCGGCGGTGCCCGTTCAGGCTAGCCCGGACGTGCTCGACCCGTTCATGCCAGCGGTGTTCTCCGCCAAGGTGGTGAACAAGAAACCCGGTTTGCCCGGCGATCTGAGCGTGAGGCTGTGGGATCCCGACCCGGAGCCGGGTGATCTGTTCGGACGTCTGCGGTTCTTCATCGACATCGACGGGCGTTCGGTAGCGGTGGGCCTGACCGCCGCTGAGATCAACCGCTCGGGAGTGGCTATGGCCGACGTCGAACCCGGGGAGGAACACAACGTGCGGGTCGCCGTGCTGCTAGATCCCGCAGATGCCGCCAAGTCGGCAGCGGATCGGCGCGGAACCGCCGTGGGATTGAAAGTGGAGGGAATGAGCAGATGAAAGGGCTTGTGAAAGTGGGGTTGTGTGTTGTTGCCGCAGCTATCGGGTTGTTAGGAGATGTTTCTTGGGCCTGCGCGGACTCGCTGATCGAGGCCAACCCGGCGGTGGTCGTCGTTCCGGTACCGGCCCCCGGGCACAGCCAAAGCTGGAAGATGAGCGTTCGCAACCGAACCTCGCGGATTCTGCCCATCTCGCTGTCGGTATCTGGCTCGGGTGGGCTGTTAGTAAACGGGCCGACGCCCCTGACACTCACCATCTCCGAAGCTGGGCTTGATAGCGCGCATGAGGGTGGCGTTGGCGAGACGACCAGCGCGAGTGCCCCAACCTCACCTCGTCATGCTGCGCGTAGTCGCAGCATCTTGCCGAGCTGTGAGGAAACATCCCGAGATTGTGCGTTGGATGATGAAAACGGAGAATCCGCGATGGCAACAACGAGTGGGCGGGTACTCGTCTCGGACGCACGGCTAGACGCGATCGGAAAACTGGTACTAGCCGATCTAGCCCCGGGCGAGCGGCGGGAATTCACCGCGACGGTCTCCCTGCCAGCCGCAGCCGACGACCGCTACCAGGGAGCATCGGGTGAACTGAGCCTGAAATTCGTGGCGGTAGATGCGAGCGCACGGGTCGCAGGCGTACCGGGAGCCGGTTCTGGGGCGTCGGTGTGGACAGGCGGCCGAGAGCTGAACGCAAACGCGGGATTTGCGCTGGCCGTCGGGGTACTGGCGCTGGCCTTTGCCGCGCTGCTCTGGTTGGGATCGGTGCTGAGAAGAACGAAGAGATGATCCGGGGCGCCCAGCCGAATGAGGGCGAACCGCAAGGACGAGCGGGAAACGTCGACCAAACAGAAATGACAGAAATAGTTTGAGAGCAATGAGATGAACAGAACTTTCGCAGTAGCCATGGTGGCCGCCGTTGGCTGCGCCACCGGTTTGAGCGCGGTGCTGACCGCGGCCAGCTACACCGACCAGGTCTATTCCAAGACCGCGCATCTGGAACGCGTATGGTCAGGCGGGCCGACGATCCCGACCCCCAGCGAAACGCCGCCGTTCAACCCGCCGCCAGTTTTTCCGTCGAACCCGGTGAGAACCAACGGGATTTCCAACGGCGGACGTCTGATCAACACCGGGGTGGGGCTCAGCGCGGACGGAAACGTGTACGTGTGGGGCGGAACCTACCAGCATCTGGGCGGGGGAGCGCCGGGCGAGGGGGCGAAAACCGGCCCGATCAAGGTGCCGCTGCCCGCCGGGAGCATCCGGAAGGTTTCCGGGATGGTCTACGACGTCAACGCGCTGGATGCCGACGGGCACGTGTGGGGCTGGGGCAACACGGTGGCGCGCAACGGCACCGACGGCTCGCTCGCGCCGTCGCACAACCCCCAGCGGCTGCGGGTGAAATCCAAGTGGAACGGCACCGGCCCGCTGCTATCCGACGTGGTGCTGCTCACCACCAACGACGGAGCCGGGGCCGCCGTGCGTGAAGACGGAACCCTGTGGACGTGGGGGCCCGATCCGCGCAACAACCCCGTCTACTCGGGAAACGTGGATCAGGGGGCGTCTCAGCTTGTGGGCCTGCCCGATCCGTCGAAGCCGGGCAACAAACCGGTCTATATCAAGGGCGCGGAATCCGATTTCTTCGCCATCTTGGAAAACGGTGACGTCTACTACTGGGGGCAAAACACTCCCACCGCCGCGACCCCGCCGGGTACCCCGACCACGGCGACGCCGCAGTTTCTGGACGCCCTGCGGCCCTGGATGCGCAAGCACGTAGCGGCAGGCGCGCCCTATATCGTGGCCATCGACGGCGGCCGGAACCTCGGCGGGGCCTTGCTCTCAGACGGGAGCGTGCTCACCTGGTCGAACAATGCCGGGCCGAACGGCGGCCACGCGGGCTCGGGCGTCGCTCCTTCCCCGCAGCTGACGGGCGTGGTGGACTTCTCCTACGGCTACCACGGGGCGATATTCCTCAAAGCCGACGGCTCGCTTTGGGGCTACGGAAACGGCCAGGCCGACGGCGGTTTCCTGCCGCCGACCCCGGTACATATCGACGATTCGGTCGACTTCATCGGTGCCGGCCAGGAGTTCTTCATCTGGCGGGGCCGGGACGGCCGATTCTGGGGCCAGGGAATGAACCGGGCCGGAGCCATCGGCCTTCCTGCCCCGAGCACCAGCCCTTGGGTAGACGCCAAACGCGAGGTTCTGTGGAACGGCCGGAACCTGCTGGGTGACATCCGGTGGGCGTGAGAGGTGGGCCTCGGCGGGCGCAAGCGCCAGATCGGAATCCGGCCCCGATCTGGCCGTTTGTTCGCTCGGCGGTGCTCTCGCTGGCCGCCGCGCTGGGGGTTGTCTGCGTGCTGGCGTTTGGCGTCACTTGGATGCTCGGAATCCGGCCGTTGGTCGTCATCTCCGGTTCCATGGAGCCGACGGTACCAACCGGCTCCGTGGTCTTCTCCAAGATGGCCGCGGTTCAGGACGTCGTTCCTGGGCAGATAGTGACCGTGGCCAGAACCGAAGCTCACGGGTTGGTGACCCACCGGCTGGTATCGAAAACCCAAGACGACAACGGTATTTGGGTGCTGACCCTCAAGGGGGACGCCAACGATGACGTCGACCCGCAGCCGTACCAGGCCGCCGAAGTGGGCCTATACCTGTGGCACATCCCCTGGCTGGGGAACGTGGCTCTCACCATGCAATCGCCAGAAGGGCTGCTGGTCGCGGTGCTGGGCGCGCTCGGGCTGTTGGCGGTGTATCTGCGCGACGGCGGCACTGGAGTTCAACTACCCAGGTTTCCCAAGCCGGTGTTGCCGCATTTTTCGCTGCCGAAACTGCCGAGCCTGCCTGCCCTGGGCTTGAGCATCTTGCCGAAGTCCCTGCCGAGCCGCGCGATCAGGCGGCAACCACAAGCCGTCTCTATGTCAGTCGTCCCGGGTTTTCGCCGCTCGCCCGAACGGGGGAACCCGAACCCTGTCATCCAGTGTTCTCCGCACCCCGCAGCCCCCGCACCCGATACAGAAACTGGGCTGCGAACGTCAGGAAGAAAGAACCGCAATGTCCCCAAACCAAAGTGGAACATCACGGCTTGAGTAGCGGCCCGCCCGTACCCCGTCTCTTGAAACCCATTCGCGCTGTGTTCAAGCCGCTAACTCTGCGGTGATGTCCCTACGACCAGTGACTTTCGAGCTTGTCAAAGCCCATTCATGGGCTAGGCTTGGGTAGGTTTTCTAATAAGGGAGGACGATGCAACTCGTTCGGCACATCAGCAGGGCTGATCTCGTCGAGCGCGCGGCGGGTCGTCTGGTCTCCCACCTGGAGGCGATCACCGCCGAGGGGAGAATCCCGCAGCTGTGCATTTCGGGAGGGCAGCTGCTCTCCGATGTGTTCATGCAGTGCCTGTCCATCACCGAGGCGATGGGTCAGCACAACCGGCATATCTCCTTGTGGTGGGCCGAAGACTACTACTTGCCGACGGGCGATTCGCGCCGCTTGGCCACCTCTTTCCTGGCGCAGATCGCCGACAAGCTGCTGCTTGATCCGGCGCTCATCCATCCGATGCCCGCCTCCGAGGCCTCCGCAGACGCTTCCATCGCCGCTGAGAACTACGCCAAGGAACTGGAGAGCGCGCAGTTCGACATCGTGCTGCTGGAGCCCGGCCCGGACGGTTCGCTGCTAGGCATTCCCAGCGAGGTGAAGCACCGCGCGCAGGCAACCGCAGCCGCGCTTCCGGGCGAGAACGGCGAACCAGACCGCATCATCCTTACGCTGGAGAAGCTCGCCACGTCCGCCGAGGTTTGGATGCTGGCCCTGGGCGAAGACCACGCCGATACTCTCGCCGAGGCGTTCTTAGCAGAACCAGCCTCCGATGCCGCCACCTTGCGCGGCACGCAAAAGACGGTATGGCTTGCCGATATGGAAGCCGCGAAGAAGCTGCCGTATTTCCGCTGCTCGCTCTAAGGCGTGACTGACGCTGGGCGTCGACGAGACTAGAGGGCTAATACTTTAGGCTTGAAATATCCCGGGTCGGGGCCTATGGTTGACGCTCGCCTACTTCCGAAAGGAGCAACATGCAGATCGGCATGTTTTCCGTCTCTGACATCACGCGCGACCCAGTTTCCGGTCAAACCCCAAGCGAACACGAACGTATCAAGGCCGTCGTCGCAATCGCGAAGAAGGCCGAGGAGGTGGGCATGGACGTCTTTGCCATCGGCGAGCACCACAACCCGCCCTTCTTCTCCTCGACGCCCACAACCCTGCTGGCCAACATCGCCGCAGTCACTTCCAAGATCATGCTTTCGACGGCCACGACCCTGATCACCACCAACGATCCGGTTCGCATCGCCGAGGAGTACGCGATGCTGCAGCACCTGGCCGATGGCCGCGTCGACCTTATGTTGGGAAGGGGAAATACTGCGCCCGTCTATCCGTGGTTCGGCCAGGACATCCGCAAGTCCCTGCCGCTTGGGCTGGAGCACTACAACTTGCTGTACAAGCTGTGGCGCAACGACGTCGTGGATTGGGAAGGCAAGTACCGCACGCCGCTGCAGGGATTCACCTCTACGCCGCGCCCGCTCGACGACGTGCCCCCGTTCGTCTGGCACGGCTCGATCCGCACCCCCGAGATCGCTGAGCAGGCTGCCTACTACGGCGACGGCTTCTTCGCCAACAACATCTTCTGGCCCAAGGAGCACTTCATTCAGCTCGTGAGCTTCTACCGTCAGCGCTATGAGCACTACGGGCACGGCACAGCGCGGCAGGCGATCGTGGGCGTCGGGGCGCAGGCTTATATCGGCAAGACCTCCCAGCAGGCCAAGGCCGAATATCGGCCCTACTTCGACAACTCGCCGATCTACGGCGGCGGGCCGTCCATGGAGGAGACCGAGGATTCCACGCCGCTGACGGTCGGCTCGGCCCAGGAGGTCATCGACAAGACCATGACCTTCCGCGAGAACTTCGGCGACTACCAGCGTCTGCTGTTCTTGACCGACCACGGCGGCCTGCCGCTCGGCACGGTGCTGGATCAGCTCGAACTGCTTGGCTCCGAGGTTATTCCGGTGCTGCGCAAGGAGATGGCGTCCGGTCGAGGGGAAGATGTGCCCGAGGCGCCGACGCACGAATCCTTGGTCAAGGCCAAGTACGGCGACGAGCCGCCGCGCGCCCCGCGCCCGCGTGCGAACCGCGGCGACAACGTGACCGGCACCAGCCCATACGAGGATTCAGAAGAGGTAACGCCGATTCAGTACCCGAGGTTCTGAGGGTGGTATCGGCTGGGGTTTGTTCCGGGCGGGATCTCTGTCGTCGGATCTTTCCTTACCTCGTCACCAGATCCTTCCCCACCTCTTCACCAGATCCTTCCCTACCCCGTTATCGGATCCTTCCCTACCCCGTCATCCTGCGCGTAGTCGCAGGATGACGGGCGAGTTGTTGCACCGAGTCAAGAGAGATCCTGCGACTACGCGCCGGATGACGACTGGAAAAGAAGCATGAAACTGCTATTGCTCTCCGGCGGGATGTCGGAGGAATCGACGACCACGCGGCTTGTCCGCGAGCTTTCCCGGGCTTTGATGAAGCTCGCCGACGAGCGCTCTATCGAGTTAGAGGTTTCGGCGATCCAGATCGGCGACCTGCTAGACGACGTCAGCGCGGCGCTGGCGAAGAATCTCAAGTCGGAGAAGCTCAAGGCTGCCGAGAGGGATCTGGCGAGCGCCGACGGGCTGATTGCCGGTACGCCGGTCTACAAGGCCGGGGTGGCCGGGCCGTTTTCGTCGTTTATGCACGTGCTCGATCCCGACGTCTTGGTCGGTACTCCGGTGTTGTTGGCGGCGACCGGGGGTTCGGCGAGACATGCGCTGGTCGTCGACACTGAGATGCGTTCGCTATTCGCCTTTATGCGCGCGCTGGCCGCGCCCACGGCCGTCTACGCGACGGGCAATGATTGGGGCGACCCAGATTTCAGCAAGCGGCTGAAGCGTGCGGCCTTCGAACTGCTGACGCTGATGGGCTCGGGCTACCGCGAGGCGGTGCGCGGCGAGGGCTGGAACGCCTACCAGCACGCTTTCGGCTCGGCAGCCCAACAGGAAATCGACTTCGACTCCGAGTTCATGCGCATGGCCCGCGGGGAAGTGTGAGGCTTTACCAATAGGGACGGTTCCTTTTGGTAAACCCAGCATTCGCTAGAGCCCGACGGCCCTCACTAGGCGCGCGCAATTCCCGTCGGTGTATTTGTTGAACACTTGGTTTACCCGGGCGCGGTCGTCGGCGTAGGTATTGGTTTCGCGGCCCACCAGGAAATCGGTCAGCTGGGAGAACTGGGAAATGTGGGGGCCGGGCATGTACTCCAGCGGATTGTCGAACACGAAGCCGCGCCCGGAACGGTACTGATCCAGGTCGTCGAAGGCGAACGCGATTGGGCGGTTCAGCAGCAGGTAGTCGATGAAGACGGATGAGTAGTCGGTGATTAGGGCGTCGCAGCCGCCGAGCAGCCGGTAGAGCGTGGTGCCGTTCTCGTCGAGGGTTGATTGGTTGATGAAGCGGATGTGGCTGAGATCCTCCCAGGTGCGGGTGAGGGTCTGCAGCGGGTGGAACTTGACCAGCAGCATGGTGTCTGCGCTAGCCAAAGCCTCGTTGAGCTCGGCCAGTTGCCGGGGGTTTTGCAGTAACGGCAGCTCGACGTCGCCGGTGGAGTCGATAAGCCCGCGCGATTCCGAGCGGCGGAAGGTCGGCAGCCAGCACACCAGACGCTGATGCCCGGCGAAGGCGGGCGGGACAAGCGGGCGGAAAAGCTCGTCGCAGCGCGGCAGGCCAGTGACCAGCACGTCTTCTCGCGGACAGTTGAACGCCCGGGCCATGATGCCCGCGAAGAAATCCGAAGTGGCAAGCACATTCGTGAAGTACTGCTCGGTGATGGTGCCGGGCTTTTCCAGGTTCCCGATCGTCTTCAGCGGCATTCCGTGCCACAGGTTCACTACGCGTTGGCGGTGCGGCGGGATCGGGTATTTGCCGAACGAGTAGAAGAAGTACCGCGAGGTCAGGAAGTACCACACGCCCAGGTGCGGCTCGACGAACTTTACCGTCCCTCCCCATAAAGCCCGGTACTTCTTCCACTCGTTCGTCGCCACGACGATCTCCCGTTGCTCCCCGTGCTCGACCAGGTACTCAAACAGAACCCGCTCGTTGTCACGAAAACCCAGGTTGGAGTAGATGACGATCCGGTCGCGCTTGGGCAGCAGCCAGTTGGCCAGGCGGGCCGGTTGAAGCAGCACCGTCTCGATCGCGTGCTGGAGCGGGCGGCGGGTCGGTACCTCAGATTGGTTGGCCAACGTTCCCTGCTCGTGTCTCATCGTTGTGGGCTCAGCATCCCCCGCTGTAAAAGCCGTTTTCTTGCGCAGGATAGACAGCTCAGCATCCCCCGCCCCCGGACTGTGATCCGGGGCAGGCCCCTCAACTGTGTCCCCTGCGGCGGCGTTCTTATGCGCAGATCGACGCACATAAGCCAGCTTCCTGATCGGCTCGGGAACCAGCCGGTACCCGCCCCGGATCGCCACATTTCTGAGGAACTGAACGGGGGTGGTGAAGCCTATCCTCAAGAACTTCACTTGCAGCGCCAGCTCAGAGCGGAAGATTCCCAGCCCACCGCGTCGGCCATAGGAACCCGAGCCCACGCGGTAGTGAACCAGCACCTCGCGCACATTGCCCACCTTCGCCCCGGCCAAGATCAGCTTGGCCCACAGCAGGTAGTCCTCCAGCAGGGATTGATCCTCATACCCGCCGACGGCCAACACCGGTTTCACCCTGAACATCACGGCCGGGTGGTGGAAAGGGGACTCGAACCGCGCCCCGGCTGCGATCTTCGCCGGGTCGGTCTCGGCCAGCCGCACCCTAGACGGCTTCGAAGGGTCGGTCTCGAACTCGTCGATGGACGCGCCGACGATGTCAGCGCCAGCCTCGATGAGCGGGAGCTGGCGCTCGAAGCGGTCAGGCGTGCAGACGTCGTCGGCATCGGCACGGGCAACCACGGAAGTGGAGACTTGGGCCAAACCTGCGTTCAACGCCCTTGCCAACCCGACGTTTTGGGGCAAACGCAACACCCGCGTCGATCCGCCCTCAAACTCGGTAAGCAGGGCCTCAATGGAGGCAGGAACCGGGCCGTCGCGCACGATCAGCACCTCGGTGGGCGGCAGCGTCTGCTCGGTGACCGAACGGTACGCCTCACGGAAGAACTCGGGTGAGTCGCCGCGGTAAACGGGCAACAACACAGTGAAATCCATGCGCGCTCCTAACTCCGGGCCATCGTAGCAAGCGGGGGAGTTTGGGAGAGCGGCTGCACTGAGCACATGCGGTCTTTCAGCCCGGCTGCTCAACTAGGTGTAGCCAACATTGCTGATACAAACGTTGCTTCCCCTGTTCGCTAGCTCTCATCGCTAACCAGCCCTGACAGTCCTGACAAGGGGGAACTATTGACAACTACGCCTACGTCAAAATAGTCTGACCCAAAATGCCCCGTGATGAAACGGAGATTCCATGGACTTCTCGCAGTGGCTCAACGACAAGTTTGACGCCATCAACTCCTTCCTGGTCAACTACATCAACGATCCGGTCTACGGCTACCTGTTGGTCTTTTTGCTTGTGCTTGCGGGCATCTACTTCACGATCAGGACGAAGTTCGTTCAGTTCCGCTACTTCTTCTCCGGTGTGAAGACGATCATGGAACCGTCCCCGGACAAGGAGCAGGTCTCTCCGTTCCAGGCGCTGATGGTCTCGACGGCCTCGCGCGTGGGCGTCGGCAATATTTCGGGTGTGACGACGGCCATCGTCTCCGGCGGTCCGGGTGCGGTCTTCTGGATGTGGCTGATCGCCACCCTCGGCTCGGCGTCGGCGTTCGTCGAATCCACACTCGCCCAGGTTTACAAGGTCAAGGACGGCTCGGGATTCCGCGGCGGCCCCTCCTACTACATTGAGCGCGCGCTCAAGCAGCGCTGGCTTGGCATCGTGTTCTCGCTTGCCCTGATCGCCTGCTACGCCTATGGCTTCAACGCGCTGCAGGCGAACAACATCGTCGGTGCGCTAGACCGCTACTTCCCCGGCCCCATTGAGGGCGAGACGAACCTCACCATGCATATCGTCGTCGGCCTGGTTTTGGCCGCCCTCGTCGGCTGGACGATCTTGAATGGCCAGAAGATGATCACCTTCGTCACTTCGGTGATCGTGCCGATCATGGCGATCATCTACATCGTGCTCGGCCTGGCGATCATCTGCCTGAACATTCCCGAGATTCCGCAGGCCTTCGCGGCCATCTTCACCGCCGCTTTCGATTGGCAGGCGATCTTCGGCGGGTTCTTAGGGTCGGCCGTCATGTACGGCATCAAGCGCGGCCTGTTCTCCAATGAGGCCGGCATGGGCTCGGCCCCGAACGCCGCCGCCGCCGCTCACACCTCGCACCCGGCTAAGCAAGGTTTGGTCCAGATGCTTTCGGTCTTCATCGACACGATCATCATCTGCTCGACGACGGCCTTCATCATCCTGTGCTCGGGCGTCGACTACAACAAGGCCACCAACGGCGGACTGACCGGGATGCCGCTCGTCCAAGAGGCGGTGTCCATGGACTTCGGCGAGGCCGGGGTGGTGATCATCACCGTCTCGATCTTCCTGTTCGCCTTCTCCTCGATCATCGGCAACTACTACTACACCGAGTCGAACATGTTCTTCATCAAGGGCCACGCGTCCAGCCTGCGGATTTTCCGTACGACGGTCGTGGTCGCCGTGTTCATCGGTGCCATCTTGTCCTTCGATCTGGCCTGGTCGATCGCCGACTTCTTCATGGCGATCATGACGATCATCAATATCTTCGCGATATTGCTGCTCGGCGGCATCGCCTTCAAGGTGCTCGACGACTACACCCGGCAGAAGAAGCAGGGCCTCGACCCGGTGTTCGTCGCCCCCAATATCGGGTTGATGAACACCGACCTGTGGAAGAGCGCCGATTGGGACGTCGATAAGGACGGTCACCCGGACTTCTGAGCTCTTGACCCGCCCACCAACAACCAGTTGGGACGGCATGTGTGTTCTGCTTCCCTGTCTGCAGTACCCGTCCCTGTCAGTGCGCTGCAGTACCGCACCTCGTCATGCTGCGCGCAGTCGCAGCATCTTTCCTCGCGATTCGGCAGATCCCGCGCTTACGCGAACCGGCACTGCTGAAATGGGTTCGCCGTCGCAACCTGTACGGACTTCAACCCCCACCTGGCTAGTACTTTTTCATTAGGTCGCGGTGTCTATGTGATGAGGGTCGGAGCCGTGGTTGGGAGTAGGCTGCTCGGTTGGAAAACAATCAAATTGGGAGCAAAGAAAATGACAGACGGCTCACTGCAGCTCAATGACATAAACACTTTCGCTGCCGATTTCGCCGAGGACCCGGTTGCGCGTCTTGCGGCGAACGCGGTGGCCAACAACTCTATCGACCAGGTTGCGCTCGACCGCAACATCGTCACCACCATCGACCCCTCGATGAGCAACCAGCTCGACACCTGGAGCGTCAACAACCAGAAGCACTCTGGCCGCTGCTGGCTGTTCGCCACCTGCAATCTGCTCAAGTCTTACCTGATCCCCGAGCTGGGTGCGGCCCCCGACTTCGAGCTCTCCCAGTCCTTCCTGCACTTCTACGACAAGCTGGAGAAGGCTAACTGGTTCGCTAACGCCATCATCGAGACGGCCGATCGCGACCTCGACGACCGCACGATCGCCCGCCTGCTCGCCGATCCGATCGGTGACGGCGGCCAGTGGGACATGGTCGCTGCCCTGATCAAGAAGTACGGCATCGCCCCGAAGTACGCCATGCCGGAGACCGAGTCTTCCTCTAACACCGGCTGCATGAACCGCACGCTGTCCACGCTGCTGCGCCGCGGCGCCCGCGACCTGCGCAAGGCGGCTGCCGAGGGCAAGGCCGAGGAGGCCCGCCTGGAGCTGATGAAGCAGGTTTACCGCGTGCTCGTCATCCACCTGGGTACCCCGCCGACCGAGTTCTGCGTGCAGTACCGCGACAAGGACAAGCAGTTCCATCGCCTCGGCACCTTCAGCCCGCTGGAGTTCGCGAACAAGTACATCCGCATCGACGTCGACGAGCAGGTTTGCGTCGTCAACGATCCTCGCCACGAGTATGGTCGGGTGCTGACGGTCGAATACCTCGGCAACGTGGTGGGCGGCCAGCCGATCCGCTACCTGAACGCCGAGCCCGCCGTGCTCAAGGAGCTGGTGAAGACCCGCATCGTCGACGGCCACGCCGTGTGGTTCGGCTGCGACGTCTCCAAGCAGTTCGAGCGCAAGGCCGGCCTGTGGGACGCCAAGCTGTTCGACTACGAGGGTGCCTACGGCATCGACCTGGGCATGACCAAGGCCGAGCAGATGGAGTACGGCGAGTCCTCCCTTACGCACGCCATGCTGTTCACGGGCGTCGACATCACGGACGCTGGTGAGATCCGCCGCTTCCGCGTCGAGAACTCCTGGGGCGACGACCGCTCCGACACGGGCTTCGACACGATGAACGAGTCCTGGTTCGACGAGCACGTCTTCGAGGTCGTCGTCCCGGCCTCCTCGCTGACGGACGAACTGCGTGCGGCCCTGACCACCGACCCCATCAAGCTCCCCTTGTGGGATCCCATGGGATCCTTGGCGTAAGACGCGTTAGCGTCTGACGCCATGATCTTCAGATTCTGGCGTAAGACGCGGGAGCGTTGTACGCCACGATCTTTCTAGATCCTTGGCGTAGGAGGCGTTAGCGTCTGACGCCATGATCTCCAGATTCTGGCGTAAGACGCGGGAGCGTCTGACGCCATGATCTTCAGATTCTGGCGCAAAATGCCTTAGGTTTTGTTGGGCGGGCTTTGGCCCGCCCAACGTGTTTAACTCACCAAAATCTGCGCCAAAGTGACATTCAATGTCGTTCTGGTGCAGCATCCGATGTCACTTTGGTGCAGATTTTGGTGAGTTCGCTTCAGACCTGGGCTATCAGCTCTTCGGCTAGTGCTGTCGTCGCATAGAGCGGAACCGAGCGAACCGTGTCGCTGACGCCGAAGTTCTTTGCGCTGATGCGGATTGAGCATTCCGGGTGGAATTTCGATCGGTAGAAGTTCAGGCTGGGGGAGTGCACCGAGGTGCCAGCTTTCACCTCGACGGGCCAGACTTCAACTCCGTGTGAGACCAGAAAATCCACCTCTGAGTTGCTTGCGTTTCTCCAGTAGTACAGGTTAAGACCGGCAGCCTTGAACTGGGTTGCGACGTAGTTCTCGCACAGCACGCCCCTGTACGGGAATTCTTCTTCGAACACGACGGCGGCGAACGGAATCTCCAGGGTCGAGATGAGCAGACCGGTGTCATTTAAGAACAGTTTGAACACAGAGGCGTCTACGTATCCCCGCAATGGCATCTTTGGGGTAGAAACCTCTTGACATTCGTACACCATCCCTGAAGAGATCAGCCACTCAAGCGCTGAATAGTATTCCCTGCTCCGGGCTCCCTTGCGTACCCTGCCCAACTGGAACTTGTGGCTGCTGTTCGCCAGTTGAGCGGGAACCGATCGGTAGACACTCTCAATCCGCGCGCTCTCGAACCCATTCTTCACATGTTTGGTCATGTCAACAAGATATGAGGCGGTGATTGCTGTAAGAATGTCCTTATCCACGCCAGCCAGACGGTTCTGGGCGTTGATGAGGCTTACCACTGCATCAGGCATACCTCCGCAGCACAGATGGTTCTTGAACAGGTCGAGGGCCCGTTGGTGCAGCGGCACGGGGAGGGGCGCGTTGCCTGCCAGCGATTCTCGAATAGAAGCTGCTAGCTTTTCTTCGCCGCAGGCATCGAGATACTCCTCGAAGTCGAGGGGATGCATCTGGAGGAATTCAACCTTGCCTACTGGGAACGACCGGGTGAATCTACTGAGCTTCACGCCGAGTAAGGATCCAGCGCAGATGATCTTGTACGGGGTGTCCGATTCAGAAAAGTACTTCAACGATTCAATCAGATCCTCAGATTCCTGCACTTCGTCAAAGAAGAGTGCAGTGTTGGAGAAGTCGATGCTCTCTCCAAGCAGAACCTCTAAGTTTTCGAGCTTTTTCCTAGCGGGGATGGGCTCGCTGAAGAGCGCCACCACGTCCTTTCGATCCATTAGGTTCAGGGTTATGTGGTGCTTGAACTCAGCGTTTAGAAAGCGTTCAACTAGGTAGCTCTTTCCAACTTGGCGTGCACCCAAGACCAGCAACGGCCTCTTTGCTCCACGTGCCGACCACGCTGATAGGGCTTCATATGCCTTACGCCTCATGACTAGCAAATATGCATAAAAATCGGGGATCCAACAAGCGGTTTTTACACGAAAATCGGGGTAAGTAGACGAGAAATTTGCACAAAAATTGGGGATCTCGGCGTGCAGATTTACACCAAAATCCGGGATCTGTTCTGCGCGCGTCCGGCATCGGGCTGCGTCTGGGTTCGTGAAAACGTAAGCAGAGGGGCCGCCGCTCTCAGCTTTCCCGTTCTACCGCTGCCCTCGCCAGGACGCCCAGCGCCTCTTTGCCCGTATCGTTCAGCGGCAGGGTGTCCAGCGCGCCCAGCGTGGCCTGGTAGTCCGATTGGATGGATTCTTCGACGCGCTCCAGCGCGCCGCAATCGCGGATTAGGGTCTGCAGCCCGGCGACCGCTTCTGCGCTTAGCTCAGGATCGCCCAGGTTGTCGGCTAGGAGCTTTCGGCCTGCCTCGTCGGTTAGCGCGACGGTGTGGGCGATGAGGGCCGTGATCTTGCCCTCGCGCAGGTCGTCTCCGGCTGGTTTGCCGGTCACTTCCGGATCGCCGAAAACTCCGAGGATGTCGTCGCGGTACTGGAACGCCCTTCCCAGCGGACGACCGTAGGCGGCCAGGCTTTCGGGCTGCGGATTTGCGGCCAGCGCCGCCCCGATCTGCAGGGGCCTGGTCACCGTGTACATGCTCGTCTTGAACTCAACTACCGTCTCAACCAGGGACAGAAGCTCGGCGGGGGAGTGGGAGAGCACGTCGGTACCGCCAGCCAGGACGTCCAAGTACTGCCCCGCGTTCACCTCGGTTCTGAGGGCCGCCAAGTACGGTTGTGCCCGATCTAAGGCCTCGTCCGGGGCGCCTGAGGCCCGCAGCAGCTCGTCGCCCCAGTTCCACAGCAGATTGCCCAGCAGCACCGCCCCGGAGCCGCCGAAGCGCTCGGCATCCCCGGCTAAGCCGCGCTCGCGGTGCAGCTCCGCCAACCGAATGTGGGCCGACGGCAAACCCCTGCGCGTGGCAGAGCAATCCATCAGGTCATCGTGAACCAGCGCCGAGACGTGCAGCAAATCGAGCGCGGAGGACGCGGGCAGCAGCCAATCCGGGAGTTCGTCCGTCGAACCTTGGAAGGCCCAGAAGCAACCCGCCGGACGGAAACGTTTCCCCCCGCTCGAATAGTCCAGGGCTAGCTCGACCAGGACGTCCAGCTCGGGCGAGATCGCGGTGAGCTTGGAGCGCTGGGCTTCCAAGAATCCCGTCAGCACGCCGGTGACGGCGGCCCGGAACTCGGCGGACAACGGGGAAGAAGCGGCGAAACTCACGGGGTAAGCCTAGCTGAGATGCGGAAGGGGGTGAGATGCGGGCCGCTCAACCCGCATTCTCACAACCACAAGACAGAGATCCTGCGACTGCGCGCAGGATGACGAGGTTGGGTGATGGGGTCGTTAAACAAATCAGGCCAGCCGAGCGGCTGGCCTGATGAAGCTGAAAATCAGCGCTTGGAGTACTGAGGCGCTTTGCGGGCCTTCTTGAGGCCGGCCTTCTTGCGCTCCTTGGCGCGCGGGTCGCGGGTCAGCAGCCCGGCCTTCTTCAGTGCCGGACGGGAAGCCTCGCGGTCGGCGTCGTTCAAGCAACGGGCGATGCCCAGGCGCAGCGCACCGGCCTGGCCGGTGGTGCCGCCGCCCTCGATCGTCGCGACGACGTCGTACAGGCCCTCAACCGCAGCGGTCACGAAAGGCTCCTTGACGGTCTGCTGGTCGAGCTTGTTCGGGAAGTAGTCCTCCAGGGTGCGGCCATTGACGGTGAACAGGCCGGTACCGGGCTTGATGCGCACGCGGGCAACAGCCTCCTTGCGGCGACCGGTAGCCATAGCGGGCTGGATGATGGCCGGACGACCGCCGGGAACCTGCTTGGCTTCGCCCTCTTCGGCGCGGTAGGCGATCTCGCGGTCGCCCTCTACGAACGGGGCCGGAGCCTCGTTCTCTTCAACGTTTTCAACGGTTTCAGTCACTTGGCTAACCCCTAGGCGTTCTTGATCTGGAAGGGCTGCGGCTTCTGCGCAGTGTGCGGGTGCTCAGGGCCGGCATAGACCTTGAGCTTCTTGAGCTGGGCGCGGGAGAGCTTGTTCTTCGGCATCATGCCCCACACCGCATGCTCGACGGCCTTGCGCGGGTCGGTGGCGAGAAGCTCGCCGACCGGGATGGCCTTCAGGCCGCCCGGACGCCCGGAGTGCCGGTAGATGATCTTGTCGGTGGCCTTCTTGCCCGTCAGCGCAATCTTGGAGGCGTTCACGACGACAACAAAGTCGCCGGTGTCGACATGGGGAGCGAACTGGGCCTTGTGCTTGCCGCGCAACAGATTGGCGGCGGTGGAGGCGAGACGCCCAAGGACGACGTCCTCAGCGTCGATGACAAGCCAATTCCTGGAAACCTCGCCAGGCTTCGGGCTGTAGGTTGACATACGGTCGTTACCTTTTCTTTATCTAGGTGGTCTCGCGCGGGCCAAAGCTCAGCGCAACGTCGGTCAACTTTACCCGTTGCTCCCGCGACGGTCAAAAGCTGAACATTTCGGTGGTTCGGATTGCCGGAACTGAGACGAAGTGACTAGGTTATGGGCATGAGTTCAAAGCCGAGCGCGAGCAGTTTCAAAGTAGAACAACCCGATGACGTCCGCAACGTGGTGTTGATCGGAAATGCGGGTTCAGGTAAGACATCGTTGTTTGAGCAGTTGCTGAAGGCCCGAGTCGAGGGCTACAGAGGTGAGAAGCTCGACGCCGAACGCCAGGCCCAGCTGTATCTGGCGTCGTTCGTCAACGGCGGCACCTTGGTCAACATGCTAGACGCCCCCGGACACACTGACTTCGTCGGCGAGCTGCGGGCGGGCATCCGCGCAGCTGACGCGGCGATCTTCGTCCTTTCCGCCGCCGACGGCGTGGACGGCGCAGCCCAAGCGCTGTGGGACGAGTGCACGCAGGCGGGCCTTCCGCGCGTGATCGCCCTTACCAAGCTCGATTCCGGGCATTCGGACTTCGACCAATCCGTGTCTTCGATCCAGACATCGTTCGGTGAGGGCGTCCTTCCCTCCCACGTCCCCACGATGTCCGACCCCGACACCTTGCAGGGCAACATCGGGCTGTTGTCCTTGCTGGAGCACGACTATTCCTCCGGTGCACCCGTCGACCACCCGGTTTCGGCCGAGGACGACCAAGTGAACACCTGGCGCGGGCCGCTCATCGAGGGGATCATCCAGGAAACCGAAAACGACGAGCTGATGGATCGGTACCTGGGCGGCGAGGAGCTGGATTCGGCCTACCTGCACAAGGAGCTGATGAAGGCGGTAGCCACTGCCAACCTGTTCCCGGTGATTCCGGTTTCGGCGGCCACGGGCGTCGGCGTTGAGGAGCTGCTGCGGCTGATGGAGCTGGGCTTCCCGACCCCGACCCTGCATCCGAACCCGGACGTCGACAACCTGGCGGGTGATCCCGTCGAGGTTCCCGAAACTTCTGCCGACGCCCCGCTGGTGGCGCAAGTCATCCGCACCACGACCGACCCGTTCGCGGGCAAGCTCTCCATGGTGCGCATCTTCTCGGGCACGATCAAGGTCGACGACAACGTGCAGGTTGTGGGCAAGTATCCGGCCGGTTCCCAGCACGAGGATCACTCGGACGTGGAGAAGATTTCCTCCATCCAGGTTGCAGCCGGCGTCGAGCTCAAGCCGCGCCAGCAGGCGATCGCGGGTGAGGTCGTCATGCTGCCGAAGCTGAACACCGCCGAGACGGGCGACACGATCACCTCGCAGGCGAAGCCGCTGGTGGTGGGCCGCTGGTCGCTGCCTGACCCGCTGCTGCCGCTGGCCATCAAGGCCGCCACCCGCAACGACGAGGACAAGCTCTCCGGCGCTCTCGCCAGGCTTGCCACCGAGGACAACACGGCCCGCGTCGACCGTTCCTCGGGGGATCAGCTGGTGCTGTGGGTGACGGGCCAGGCGCACGCAGACCTGCTGCTCGGGCGTCTGGTGGATCGCTACGGCGTGCGCGTCGAGCAAGAAGAGCTGCGCATCCCGCTGAAAGAAACGTTCATCGGCCCGTCGGAGGCCCTGGGCCGCCACGTGAAGCAATCCGGCGGCCACGGCCAGTACGCGGTTTGCCACATCAAGGTCGAGCCGCTGGATCGCGGCGCTGGCTTCGAGTTCGTCGACAAGGTGGTGGGCGGCGCGGTTCCCCGCCAGTTCATCCCGTCGGTCGAAAAGGGCGTGCGGGCCCAGCTGGAGAAGGGCGTCCTGGCCGGGTATCCGGTGGTGGACATTCGCGTGACTCTGGACGACGGCAAGGCACACTCGGTGGATTCGTCCGATATGGCCTTCCAGATGGCCGGTTCGCTGGCACTGAAGGAGGCGGCCAACCCCAAGGTGATGGCGCTGCTGGAGCCGCTGGATTTGGTGACTGTGACCGTCGGGGATCAGTACATGGGTGCGGTCATGACCGACCTTTCGGGCCGCCGCGGGCAGCTGCTGGGCACCGATTCGCAGGGCAACAAGACCATCATCAAGGCGCTGGTTCCGCAATCCGAGCTCACCCGCTATGCCATCGATCTGCGCGGCCTGGCCCAGGGTTCAGGCACGTTCACCCGCGAGTTCCACGGCTACGAGCTGCTGCCGCAGAACCTGGTAAGCAAGTACGTAAAGGAGTGAGATTCCTTTTTTCGCCATACAGCGCATCTTTTGTTCGTCATCCTGCGCAAGCGCAGCGCCGTCGCAGGATGACGGGGTTGTGGACGTGCAGAATGGCGGATTGAGGTTGCTGTGAATGCCGACGCGGAGCTGATCGACTGGGTGCGCAAGACTGCGGCAGCCCAAGATCCGCGCGTCGGCCCAAACACGGCGGTACATCCGCTGCACATTCCAGGTGTTGCCACCAGGCCGAAGCGGCCCGAATCCTCGCAGGTGTTCGTCTGCGGCTCAACCGTGGTCAAGATCCACGAGAAGGGCACGCGCCGGGCCGAGTTGGCCGCGCGGCTTTCGGCTATCGAGAGCGTCGAGCTTGAGCGTGTGTGGCTGCTGCCGCTGGAACCCAGGCTTTTGCTGGCCCCCGGCGAGCGGCTGGGAACCATGTGGCCGCGGGCTACCTTGGTTTCGACCGTCGAAAATCCTCCCTGGGCCGACGCCGGGGCACTGCTCGCCAAGCTGCACTCGGCCGATCCCAAGCGCCTGCCCAAACTCCCCGTGCATGGGGGTATGGCCCGGTTCGAGCGCGCGGTGAAGGCAGCAAAGGCGGTGAGCTCCGAGCCATGGCTGGCCAAGCTCGGCAAGGAACTGTATTCGGCCCTGCGCAAGCCGCGGGCCAACCGGCCCGTTCACGGATCGTTCCACTTAGGTCAGCTCGGCCACCCGCTGCTCAACCGCGCGTGGCGGCTGCTCGACCCCGACGACCTGGGAACCGGGGATCCGGTATGGGATTTCGCCAGGCCGTCGGCCCTGCACAAGGTGGGAAGGCTGGACGACGCCCATTGGGAGAGCTTCGTGGGCGCCTATCGCCAGGCCCGGGGCCCGGCGATTCCGAGCGAAGGCAATGTGGATGCCGCGCTGGAAACCGTAACGCGGGCGTCGATCTTCGACACGGCGGTGTACGCGCTGCTCACCGTCGGTGCGCACTCCAAAGAGACGACGGACAGGTACCTGGACGCGCTGCGGGTTTACCAATAGGGACGGTTCCTTTTGGCAAAGCCTTAAACACTGAAGGCCGGGGGAAACCCGGCCTTCAGCGCGTCAGAACAACCCTCAGAGGTTAACCTCTCCGCACAAGTGCACTTCGATGCCCATGGCCTCGAACATGGCGGCCTTGGCGGTCAGGGCCTTGTCGGCCGTCTCGGCGTCGGGGGCGTACGCCACGTTCAGGTGGTTGGCCTTGTGGCGGGCCATCAGGTGGTCGCGGTCGACGCCATGGAGCACGGCGTTCATGATCGGCCACTCCGGGTTGGTGGCGTCCAGCCTGCGCTGCACTTCTTCTTGCGGCATCTCGATGCAGGTGCCGCGCCCGAGGTCGCAGTGGAGTTTGCCGTCCATGATGAATACGCGGCTCCACACGATCTCGCCGGGCTTGGACACACCGGAGAGGGTGCCGCCGCCGAGCGGGAAGAAGTAGTAGGACTGACGCATCGAGTAGGCCTTGTCGTAGCCGCCCAGGTGGGAGGCGGGCACCGAGCCGGAAATCTCCAGCACCCACACGAACTGGCCCTCCCAGTCGTCGCCCCAACGGACGTCGTGGAGGGTGGTGGCCGGGTCCAGACCCATGGCGTCCCACACGCGGTTCGTCACATATGCGTCGACGGCCACGCCCTGGTCTACCTCGTTAGCGCACGGAATCGCGACGCCCGGGTACAGCTCGTGGGAGCCGTCGCGGCTCATCACCGGCGGGCGGTCGACGTTGTTTAGTAGGCCCTCGACCAGATCGGAGGCCGGAACCATGTCCTTCAGACCTTGCTGGTACTGGATGCCGACCACGTCCGCGCCGAAGTCGTCGGCCATGCGCACGGCGGCGACGTACATCTTCATCTGCTCGTGGAGCTGCTCGTCGGTCAGGCATTCCTTCCAGTCGCCCTCGTTGTCGACCAGGAACTTCATGCCCTTGTCGTCGAGCCACTTGCGCACGGCGTCGGCCTCCGCGTCGGTGACCTTGCGCATCTCGGCGACCAGCGCCGACTGGGAGACGCGCTCCTTGTACAGGCCGGTCGGGTTCAGCAGTTCGTCGTCGATGAGCGCGTTGTACATGCCCATGCAGTACTCGTCGAACATCATGATGATGGCTTTGTCGTTCTTGAGCTTGGCGGCCAGC
>JAISTE010000007.1 GCA_031272825.1 Propionibacteriaceae bacterium
GGCGACAACGGGGAATGCCAGTTCCGCCATGCGTGTACCAAAGACGACGGCATTGAGCACCTGTACCTGGTGCGCCGCAAGACGGCGACGTACCGGCAGCTGGTTGCCGACGGCTACAAGGACAAACTCCTGCGGCCCAAATCCCGGGCGGCCATCGAGGCCATTCTCAGGGCCGAGTACGTTTTCTTGACCCACCATCCGCGCTGGGAATACCTGGGGCTGAGCCGCCGCAGCTGGGAGTACCTGGCCAACCTGGTTTCGGCGCGCACGGTCACCGCTTTCCACGGGCTGGTCATCCCAGCGCTGACGAACGTGGCCCGAACCTCGGATAACGCCGAGCTCGTGTTTCTCGCCTCCGATTTCGAGCGCCGAAACCTGCTGGCCGAGCGCTACCAGTTCGCCGAGC
This sequence comes from Propionibacteriaceae bacterium, assembly GCA_031272825.1. Lineage (GTDB taxonomy): Bacteria > Actinomycetota > Actinomycetes > Propionibacteriales > Propionibacteriaceae > Propionicimonas. The sequence continues at coordinate 407 of JAISTE010000007.1, forward strand.
ACCAGCTCAAGCTCACCGGCCACCCGCGCTTCGACGCCCTGCGCCCGGACCGCGCTGGGTTCGTCCTCATCGCCCCCACCTGGCGCCGCGACACGGTTACCGGCCATGGGCGCCGCCACGAGTACCCGGACTTCTATTCCAGCGAGTATTACGGCATCTACAACGAGCTTCTCAGCGACGGAAAGTGGCTGGGTTCGCTGATGAGCCTCGGCTACTCGGTGAAATTCCTGCTTCACCCGGTGATGAGCGAGTCCATGGATCACTTCGGCCCCTACCCGGGTGTCGACATCATCCCAGGCCGCGCCGCCGACTACATCGAGCTGATGAGCACGGCCGATGCCATGGTCACGGACTATTCGGGCATCGGCTTCGACTTCGCCTACACCGGCAAACCACTGTTCTACTTCCAACCGCCGGAACTGCCCGAACACTACGCCAAGAGCCCCGTTTTCGACTACGAGCGCGACGGCTTCGGCCCGGTGTTGGCGACGTCCAACGCCCTGAAAACCGCGCTCCTCACCGCCGCCAAAGACCGCTTCCCCCAACCGGAGGGCTACCAAGCGCGAGTAGAACACTTCTTCGCCCACCGCGACCACAACAACGCCGAGCGGATCTACCAAACCATGCTGGACAGCACCAATTGCGCGGGGGGACGACCCCCTTGCAACCCCCGGGCGTAGTGGGCAAGACGGTTCTTAAGGTTGCTGCGTGAGCGAATCCAAGACGGTCGGGCTTTACCAATAGGGACGGTTCCTACTGGTAAAGCACACTCCACAAGCGTAATCACACGCGTGTAAGTTTCCCCAGGGTGTGGACAAAGCTGTGGATAATTCTGTGAATTGAGGACTCCGCTACCCCGGCTGCAAGCGCCCCAGAGCCCGGTGCTCATAGACTAACCCTGGAAAGGAGCGAGATGCTCAAGCCTTACCATCTGCCGACCAAGCTCGTGCGCGCAGCCAACCTACCCGCGCTGCCCTATCAGGAGTCCGCCGAGCTGGTCGCCCAAATCCAGGCCGCCCTCACCGTCGAGTACGCGCACCTGAGCCGGCGCGGCCGCCACGTCTTCGTCATCTCGGCACCCGACGCCGCCGCCGCAAAACAAGAACTGGCCGCCCTCCAACCCAAGATCGACGCCTCCGGGCTGGTGTTCGTCGAGTATTGGAAAGTGGCGGGCAAGAACACCCACCGCAACGACGGCGGGCTCTTCCCCCGGCACTCCCGGGTGGCCTCCGAGCGCAACTGGTTCTGCACCTACATCCCGCTTGAAGAGTGGGAGTCAGCCCAGCTCGATACCGACCACCGGCCGCCGTTCACCAAGTTTCCGCTCGCCCGCGACCTGGACGATCCCATCGACGCCATCCTCAACCCCGGGCCGCTACTCAAGTACCAGCTCAGATCGATCAACGCCTACGCGCCCTGGCTCAACCGCCTGTGGATAACAGATAGCGCCCCAAGCTGGGCGTCGGGGCTAGACCTGCTCAATCCCGCCCAGCTAACCGATCACTACATCTACCTGGACGATCGCGCGGTCTTCACCCGCCGAACCGTCCCCGCCTCCTTCTTCGAGGGCAGCGGCATCGCACTGTTCGCAACCAGCGCGAACGAGCTCTACTCCTCCCGCCAAATAAAGAGCGGGCACCGAATCGCCGCGGGCGTCCACGCCCACTGCCTGCCGCACGAGTTCCCGGGCACCGACCAAGCCCACATCGATGAATACACCCAAGGCAAGGCCGTCGATTCTGATGTTCGATCCTTACGCATCAACATCGACGATCCCGAGATCGACGCCGCCCTGCGCACCCGCGACTTCGACTGGCTCTACCTTGAGGGCCCCATCGAACGGATCGAGCAGGTGCTGGCCGAACGCTTCCCCATCCCCAGCGCGCACGAAGGAGCAGCCAATGCGTAAGAAGCTTTTGTCCATCCCCTTCATCGCCTGGCTCTACCAGCAAGGCTTCGTTCACATGGCCTACCTGTGGCTAATCGACCGCATCGACGACCTCAGCCGCCTCATCGAAGCCCACCGGCCCGGCCCGCGCAAACAGGTCACATCCTTCGACTACTGGCAATGGGTCCGAGAACTCGCCAACACCGTCTCCCAGACGCTGACAAGCGCAAACATCGACCACATCATCTTCGACGCCAAACAACCGATCATCGCCGTCCCCGCGGATTCCCGGCCCAAAGCCCTGGAGATCATCGCCAAATCGGCCCGTCCCCTCTACTTCGTCGAGCTAGAAAACGGGCTTCCCAAGGCCGCCAAGCCGGCCAAGCACCGGCCCGCCGGAGACTCGCTAGTCCTCACCGAATACCTGATCGCCCCAGACCGCACCCCGATCACCGACATGTCGATGGGCGTGCGCCTGGACTTTTGGACCCAAGCGGAAAACTGGACTTCTCCCGTCGTCAATGAAACCGCCGAAACCCTGACCAACGAACAGTGGAAGGCCGCGCAGGCGACCCACCGTTTCCCGTCGGCTTTTTTCAAGGTCACTGAGCCGATCGACATCGTCTACTCGTGGGTCGACGGCGGCGATCCGGAATGGCAGGCCAAGAAAGCCGCCGTCATGGGGGTGCCGTTCACGCCCGACGCCAACCAAACGGGCCGCTATGTGGAGCATGACGAGCTCAAATACTCCCTGCGTTCGATCAAGATGTTCGCCTCCTGGGTGCGGCACGTGTACGTCGTCTCCGACTGCAAACCGCCCGCTTGGCTCAACACCGACGACGATTTCATCACCTGGATGGACTTCCCCGAGTTCTTCGCCGACCCTTCGGTGCTGCCCGTGTTCAACTCGCACGCCATCGAGGCCCAGCTCCAGAACATCCCCGGCCTTTCTGAGCAGTATCTGTACCTGAACGACGATTTTCTGTTCGGCCGTCCCGTCGAACCGGAGGTCTTCTTCACCGGCAACGGCAAGATCAAACTGGCATTCTCAAGGGCCGTCATTGACCCCGAGCCCGTCCTGGCCGACGACATCGGTGCGACGGCCGGGTCAAAGAACGCCCGAAAGATCGTCTACGAGCTGACCGGCAAGATGTACTCCAACAAGCTGCGCCACGCCCCCTACGGCCAGCTCAAGTCCGTGATGCGCGAGCTCGAGGAGCGCATCCCCGACACGATCGCGCGCATCGCCGCCTCCAAGTTGCGCTCGCCCCAGGACATCGCCATCACCTCCTCAATGGCCCCCTACTACGCCTATTGCACTGGCAGGGCCGTCACCGGGGATGCTAAAACCTGGACGTTCGACCTCACCGTGCCCGACGCCATCCACCAGCTGCGGGTGCGGTTGCGGCAGCGGGCCGTCGACACGATCTGCGTCAACACCGCCGACGTTTCGGGCTTCAAGGACGGCAAAAAACGCGACGACGCCCTGCACGAGTTCTTCGAGCGCATGTACCCGGTGGCCGGGCCGTGGGAGAGGCAGGGCATAGAGTAAAATCCGTCCTTGTGAATGAGACCTCCGCCAATGACTTCATCGCGGACGCGGTGCGCCGCGACAACGAGAACGGAACCTACTCAGGGCGAGTGCAGACCAGGTTCCCACCGGAGCCCAACGGCTATCTGCACATCGGCCACGCGAAGGCCATCACCGCAGACTTCGGCATAGCACAGCAGTTCGGCGGCATCTGTAACGTCCGCTTCGACGACACCAACCCGGACACCGAAGAATCCGAGTACGCCGAATCTATCCTGGAAGACATCCGCTGGCTCGGCTTCGAACCGGCGAACATTTTCCACGCTTCCGACTACTTCGACCAGCTGTACCTGTGGGCCGAGGAGCTGATCTTGAAAGGCCTGGCCTACGTCGACGACCAGGACGTGGAAACCATCTCGGCCCAGCGCGGCGGCTACGGCAAGGAGGGCGTCGAATCGCCGTTCAGGAACCGCACCGTTGAGGAGAACCTGGAGTTGTTCCGTCGGATGCGCGACGGAGAGTTCCCCGACGGCACGCGCGTGCTGCGGGCGAAGATCGACATGCAGTCGGAGAACATGCAGCTGCGCGACCCGGTGATGTACCGCATCCGCCGCGGGCACCACTTCCGCACCGGCGACAAGTGGTGCATCTACCCCACCTACGACTGGGCACATGGACAATCCGACGCCATCGAGGGCGTCACGCATTCGATGTGCACGCTCGAATTCGTTACCCACCACGCGCTCTACGACTGGTACCTTCAGCACCTGGCACTGCCCTTTGAGAAGCCAGAACAGTACGAATTTGCCCGCCTGGAGCTGACCTATACTGTGACGTCCAAGCGTCGGCTGCGCCAGCTGATCGAGGAGGGGCACGTTTCGGGTTGGGATGATCCTCGGATGCCTACCCTGCGCGCGCTGCGCCGCCGTGGCTATCCGGCCTCGGCGATCCGCAGCTTCTGCCAGTTCATCGGCGTAAACAAGACGAACTCGCGCCACTCGATCGAGGAGCTCGAATCCTTCGTGCGGACCGACCTCAACCGCACCGCGCAGCGTCGCATGGCCGTTATCAGGCCGCTGCGGGTGGTGATCGATAACTGGCCGGTCGACGAGAACGGGGCCCCGGTCGTCGAGTATTTCGAGGTGGCGAACAATCCAGAGAACCCCGGCGACGGCACCCGCATGGTTCCCTTCTCCGGCGTCCTGTTCATCGAACGCGACGACTTCGCTGAGGTTCCGCCGCCGAAGTTCTTCCGGCTATCCATCGGCCGCGAGGTGCGCCTGCGCGGCGCCTACCTGGTCACGGCGACGGACGTAGTCAAGAACCCGGAGGGCGAGATTATCGAGGTGCGCTGCTCCTACGACCCGGCCTCCAAGGGCGGCAACGCCCCCGACGGCCGCAAGGTGAAATCCACCATGCACTGGGTCTCCGAGCAGTTCGCGCTGGACGCCCGCGTGCGGCTCTACGACCGGCTGTTCACCGCCGAGGTTCCGGGGGAGGCAACCGGCAACCCCATCGACGACCTCAACCCCAACTCGTTAGAAGAGCTGGTCGAGTGCAAGGTCGAGCCCGCCCTGGGCGATACCGCCCCCGGCGAAGTGGTCCAATTCGAGCGCCTGGGTTACTTCGCACTGGATCCTGCCGAGCCGATGCTGTTCCATCGGACGGTTGGTTTGCGCGATGAGTGGGCGAAACTGAACAAGAAGTAGGGGCTCCGGGGAGTTGCCCATCTAGCGGGTCAACTCCCCTCCTCAGAAGCAACAAGTAGGGCCGCCACCATTCGGTGACGGCCCTTTGGGGTTATGTGAGTTAGTGTTTGCGAACCTTGCGCAGGCCCACGCCCGCGAGGGTCAGGCCGGCGCCCATGAGGGCCAGCCAGGGCATCCCGTCGGAGCCGGTGAAGGGCAGAACCTCTTCTTCAGGGCTATCGACGGAAGGGGTCGGCTCGGCGACCTTCGCCGACTCGGTAGGCCCTTCGACGACCGGCTCGGTCGGGATGATCGGCTCTTTCACCTTGACGGTTTGGCCTTCGTCATCCGGGTTCTCGTGAGAGATCACGACCTTGCCGGTAACGCCAGGCTCGAGGAGGTTCTCGAAAACCACCAGCTTGTGACCGCCCAAAGCCGAAGCGTCGAACGGGCCGAACACCATCTGCCAATCACCCGTACCGTCCTCATCAGAGGTGACGGTCTTGCTCACCTTCTCCAATCCAGGAACAGGCTTGCCGGTGACGGTGTCATACAACGTGCCCACGAGGACGTAGTCGGTCTTGGGCTCCAGGTTTTCGTAGTGCACGGTGTCGACGACGGTTTGCTTGTCTTCGCCGCTGACGGTCTTGTCGCCGTCGGCCTGATCGGAGGCGGTGGTCTGCAGCGTGCCGTCGGTGATGGTGATCTCGGCGCTGCCGGAGAGCATAGAGGCACCCGGCCAGATGGCGACGTCCTGAGATTTTTGCGATTCCGATTCGTACTTGCCGGGGTAATCCGAGGAAACGGAAATCGGCGGCATATCGACAACCGACAGCGAAACCGACACCTTGCCCTCGCCGGTCACCACGATGGCGGGGAAGTCGTCAGCACTTTGGTCCTTGCCGTCGTATGCATACTCGACGGTGGCCGTCGTGGATTGTGAGGCGTTGTCGAAGTAGGCCGGGCCGGAGATCGTCGCCGTAATGCGCGGATCGTAGGCCTCGACGTTGGTCAAGGTGCCGTTCTTCGTAGTGAACGACTGATTGACGAGCAGATCGTTGCCGGCCGCGGAGAGGATGCGGTAGTCGAGCTTGAGCTTCGTGTTGTCGTACTTCGACACCTTCGTCAGCGTTGCGGGGATGGTGTACGGGCCGGATTGGGCGGCGGCCAGCTTGGCGTACTTCAGCACCGAAGCCCGCACGATCTCGATCTGATCGCTGGTGCCGACGTGGGAGATCCAGGAGCCAGACTCCGAGCCCCAGAAGTTCACGATGTCGCCGTCGGTATACGTCCAGCCGAAGAGCGAGTTCTTCGTGTAGGAGACGTTGTCGGGGTTGCGGGCCTCCAGTGAGGAGCCGTGGGTCAGGCCGCCGACCGTGGCGTGGGCGTCGTGGTAGACATCGGCCTTCTCGGAAGTATCGGCGGTGGCGACGGAGGCCAGCTCCCACATGGCCCAGCCCAGGGCCGCGCCCTCCTTCTTCTGGATGGCGTTCATGGCGCCGGTCTCGTTACCGTCCTTGCGGGTCTCGGTGCCGCCCCACTCGGTGTTCGGATAGCCGATGTAGTACGTCGGCTTGATCGACGGGTACTTGCCCGCTGCCGGAGCCTCCGCGTGGTAGTCGCGGCAGAAGTACACCTTCTCGAGGTTGGAACGATTCTTGGTGATGGCGCGCTCGCCGAGGGAAGAGACGGGCGCCCCGTAGCTGTTGCCGTAGATGCGCCATCCGTAGGGGTGGTTATCTTCGAGGCTGGAGACTTTGTCTACGCGTTCTGTGTTGCCGTCCGCAACTGCGGTGGTGGCGGCCTGGCTTGCGCCGATCAGCAGGGTCAGCCCCGCGAATGCGCTCAGGATACGCGTCGCACGATGTTGTGCCATTGATCGTTCCTTATCTTCGGACTA
>JAISTE010000018.1 GCA_031272825.1 Propionibacteriaceae bacterium
GGGGTGCCGTAGAGATCTTGCGGGGGAGATCCTGCGACTACGCGCAGGATGACGAGGGGTTGAGTACGCAGGGTGACGAGGAGTTCAGTGCACAGGATGACGAGGGGTTGAGTGTACGCAGGATGACGAGGAGTTCAGTGCGCAGGATGACGAGGGGGACGCGCAGGATGACGAGGAGTTACCCGCCCCGTTCCTGAGAGCCGCAGAAGGACGCCATTAAGTTTCATCGGCTACCCTGGAACGCGTGCATCTTGGGAAACGTCTTTATTCACTCCTCATGATCCTAGGGCTTTCAGTACTCGCGGGGTTGATCTGCGCGGGCACGATCGTGCCGGTCGTTTCGCTCACCGCCTCGGTGTCTTCGGGGCTGGCCGCGTTCGTCACGGAGCTTCCTATCAACATGGAGTCCTGGTCGAAGGCCGAAAAGTCCGTTGTTAAGACCAAGGACGGCGAGGTGTTCGCCACCTTCTACGACGAGAACCGCGAATACAAGACGCTCGCCGAGATCTCCGATGCCATGAAGAAGGCGCAGGTCGGCATCGAGGATCACCGCTTCTACCAGCACGGGGCTCTCGACCTCACCGGAACGCTACGCGCGCTCGTCTCTTCTTCGGGCGGCACCACCCAGGGCGGTTCGACGATCACCCAGCAGTTGGTGCGTTCCATCCGGGTTGCCAACGCCCAGGCCACCGGCGACGAGGACGAAATGCGCAAGGCTACCGAGCACTCGATCGGCCGCAAGATTCAGGAGCTGCGCTACGCGATTGCCCTTGAAAAGACGATGACCAAGGACGAGATCCTGGAGCAGTACCTCAACATCTCCTACTACGGCGGCGGTGCCTACGGCGTCGAGGCCGCGGCCCAGCGCTGGTTCGGGGTGCACGCCTCCGAGCTGGACGTTCCGCAGGCGGCGATGATCGCGGGCCTGGTGCAAAATCCCTACAAGTTCGATCCCGAGCTGTTCCCCGGCGCCTCCATCGAGCGGCGCAATAACGTGCTCGACCGCTTGGCCGACCCGGACGTCGGCATGATTACCAAGGAAGAGGCGCAGCAGTACAAGCAAGTGCCGTTCGATCCGTCGAAGATGAAGAAGACGAAGAACGGCTGCATCAACTCCAAGTACCCGTTCTTGTGCCAGTACGTCGAATCCTCGCTGATCAAGAACGGTACGGCCCTGGGCAACACCGAGCAGGCCCGCAAGAACACCCTCTATCGCGGCGGTCTTGAGATCGTCACGTCGTTCGATCCGGCCTCTCAGGACGCCGCCCAGAAGCGCATCGATTCCAAGATGGATCCCGAGGACGAGGCCATCGGACTGATCGGTTTCTTGGAGCCGGGCACGGGCCGGGTGATCGCGCTAGCCCAGAGCCGCAACAAGATGGGCATGAACTGCAAGCTCGATAAGGTGACGGGCGCCTGCAAGCTCGATTCCAAGGGCAAAGTCAAGGACAAATGGAAGGGCGAAACCTTCTACAACTACTTCGTCGACGCCGCGCACGGCGGGGCCGAGGGCTTCAACGGCGGTTCGACGTTCAAGATGTTCGGCGTCGCCGCCGCCCTGAATGAGGGCTACGGTGCCAACGTGCGCTTCGACGCCAAATCCAATATCAACTTCAAGGGCAAGACCTTCGAAAACTGCGACGGCCCGTTCAAGCTGATGGGCGACTGGGAGGTTCGCAACCCCGGCTACGGCACGATTGACATGTACCGCGGCGTCTCCTCCTCGGTGAACACCTACTTCGCGCAGCTCATCGAATCGGTGGGCGTGTGCAAGACGGTGCAGATGGCCAAGAAGCTCGGCCTGGAGTTGGCCAACGGGGCCGACCTGGTGGAGGAAAACGGCTCGTTCCCGTCGTTCATCCTGGGTGCTGTGAACGCCACCCCGATCTCGCTGATGGAGTCCTACGCGACCATCGCCTCCGGCGGCATTCACTGCGACACGATCATCGTGGATTCCATCACCTCGACGATCACCGGCTCCAACATCGAGCCGCCGAGCGCCAACTGCAAGCGGGTGATCTCCAAGGATCTGGCCGCCGGTGTGGCGCGGCTGCTAAGAGGTTCGGTAACCAGCGGTACTTCGTCGATGCTGTACACGCCGGGCATCGAGATCGCCGGTAAGACCGGTACCGTGCCGAACAACCAGTCCTTCTGGCAGATGGGCTTCACCCCGCAGCTGGTCGGCGCGGCGATGGTTTCCATCGACACCAACAAGCGTTTCCGCAGCATCTGGGCCGCCCGCGGCCGCGCGCTGCTCTCCTACGCCACCTTGCAGCACTCACACTGGACGGTGCCGGGCAGCTCTACCGCGTCGACGGGCGCGCTGCTCGCCCCGGTGTTCCGCTCCACACTGAAGGCCGTCACCGGCGGCGACTACAAGCACTTCCCCGAGCCGTCGTCGGAGATGATGAACGGCAACGGTAAGAACTCGCTGTCGATTCCGTCTTGCTTGGGCATGACCGTCGACGCCTGCCGTTCGACGCTGACCAAGGCTCAGTTCTCTATGGACGTCAACGCCGGGGGTACGTACGACGACAAGGCCCCCGTCGGCACCATCGTTTCGCAGTCTCCGACCGGGCACGCTCCGCGCTTCTCGACTGTGACCGTCACCGTCTCCAAGGGGCCAGACCCCAAGAAGAAGGAAGAGGAAGAAAAGAAGAAGAAGGAAGAGGCCGATGCTGTTGCGGCCGCCCAGCCGCCAGCCGATCCCAACGCCAATCCCCCGGCCCAACCGTAGGAGCCAAATGTCCGCGAAGAAGGTAGCTGGCCGTCTGGCCATGGTCGCCGGGGCCTGCCTGGCCTACGGGACGTTCGTCGAACCGCATCTTTACAAGGTGAGGCGCGAGCGGGTGCCGATCCTGCCGGTGGGCGCCACCCCGATTCGGGTCTTGCAGATTTCGGATTCACACCTCTTGGCGTCGAACCGGGATCGGCTGCGGTTCATCCGCTCGCTTTGCGGATTAGAACCCGATTTTGTGGTCTGCACGGGCGATATGTTGGCCCACGGCGAGGCCATCGAACCGCTGCGGTATGCCCTCGGCAGGCTGCTCGACATCCCCGGCGTGTTCGTGTTCGGTTCGTCCGATTACGAGAAGGCCTCCTCGCGCAACCCGCTGAAGTACCTGGTCTCGCACGAGCGCAAGTCCAAGGAGCCCGACGGCTCGATCCCCACCCACCTGCTCGATGAGGCACTGTCTACCGGTAAGTGGAAGAACCTGACGAACGCCGATGAGACGTTCACCATTCGCGGTACCAAGCTGGAATTCCGCGGCACCGATGACGCCCACATCGATCACGACGATTGGGCTGCGGTCGCCGGGAAGCGCAAGCGCGGGGTGAAGGCGCTCATCGGCGTCACCCATGCCCCCTACCGCCGGGTCTTGGACGCCGCGGTTGAGGACGGCTGCGACCTGATCCTGTGCGGGCACACGCACGGCGGCCAGGTGTGCGTGCCGGGATTCGGGGCGCTGACCACCAACTGCGATCTGCCGATCTCCCAAGCCAAGGGCCTGTCCAAGTGGCAGGCAGACGGCAAGGAGGCGTACCTGAACGTCTCGGCGGGATTTGGGCAGAACCCGTTCACGCCGTTCAGGTTCGCCTGCCCGCCTGAAGTTTCGCTGCTCACGCTCGTCGCCCGGTAATCACTTTTCACCCCCTTTCGGTAGAATCGCACTGCCAGCGGGAGGGGAACCATGTTGACGGCTCGTGTCGAGAAAATCCGCCAAAACTACATAGATGCCAAGCCTTGTATCTCGTATCAGCGTGCGCTGATCTGGACGCAGTCGCACCAGCGCACCGAGGGAAAGCCGATCGCGATTAGGCGGGCGCAGGCATTCTACGATTGCTGCGATCTGCTGCCCGTTTCCATCTTCTCCGGCGAGCTGATCGTCGGCGCGGTGGGCGAGTTCAGGAAGTGCGGCATTCTCACCCCTGAGTATTCGTGGCTGTGGGTGGACCGCGAGATGGATCACTTCGACACCCGGCCCCAAGACCCCTACATCATGAGCGACGACCAGCGCCGGTTCGTCCGCGAACACATTTTCCCCTACTGGAAGGGCCAATCCCTCGAAGAGGCCTTCCTCGCCCGCGTACCCGCCGAGACGGCGAAGATCGCGGTGGACACCGGGATCGTGGACAACGATTCCAAGTGGCGCCAAGCCGTCGGCGAAATCACGCCCGACTACCAGGACGTGCTCTTTGCCAAGGGCTTCGGCGGGGTGGCTGCCGAAGCGCGCGCCAAGCTGGCGGCCCTGCCAGACACCGACAAGGAGAGCCTGGAGAAGGCCGATTTCTACCGCTCTGTGATCCTGGCCGCCGACGGAATAATGCGCTTGGCGAACCGCTACGCCGATGAGGCCGAGCGCTTGGCCGCTGCAGAAACTGACGCTGGGCGTCGGGAAGAGTTGAGAGTGATCGCCCGGAACTGCCGCAACGTTCCCGAGAACCCGCCTGCCAGCTTCCACGAGGCGGCGCAATTCGTGTGGTTCACCCAGCTCGGCGGCATCTTGTCCGAGAACCCGCTGGCGCTGAACCCCGGGCGCTTCGACCAGTACATGTACCCCTACTACGCTGCCGATGTCGAGGCCGGGCGGCTCACCGAGGAACAGGCGCTTGAGCTGATCGAGTGCCTGTGGCTGAAGCTCTCCGAGTGGGTGTGGACGATCTCGGCGAACACCGCCGACTACTTCGCCGGCTACAACCAGTTCCAGAACCTGACGGTCGGGGGCAAGACCCGCGAGGGGCTGGACGCCACCAATCCGGTCACCTATCTGGCGCTGAGGGCCACCGAGGAGGTCAAGACCCACCAGCCGGGGCTGTCCGTGCGCGTACACCAGGACTGCCCGCCCGAGTTCCTGGGGGCCGTCACCGAGCTGGTTTCCAAGGGCACGGGTTTTCCGGCCATTCACAACGACGCTGTCGGCTATCAGATGCTGCTGAACGCCGGGTACGAGCCGCAGGACGCCAAGGATTGGAACAACTGCGGCTGCGTCGTCCCGCACTTTCGGAAGACGGGCGAGTGGACGGCCGCGGTGAACGTGAACTTCGGCTCGGCGCTGGAGTACGCGCTGAACCGCGGACACTCGCTGATGACGGGCGAGCTGATGGGCCTGCCCGAGCGTCCGGCTAGCTCGTTTACCACTTTCGATGAGGTGAAGGCCGCGTTCTACCGTCAGTTCTCCAACCTCGTCCACCACTCGATCACGGCGACGCTGGTGGCCCAGAAACTGCACCAGGAGCTGGTTCCCCGGCCCTTCCTCTCGGCCTGCATAGAACAGTGCCTGTCTACCGGGGTAGATCTCAGCCAGGGCGGGGCGAAGTACAACGTCGGGCCGGTGATCACGGGTATCGGGCTGGCGGTCGTCGCCAATTCGCTGGCCGCGCTCCGCAAGCTGGTGTTCGATGATGAGCTAGTCACCATGGGCGAGCTGGCCGAGGCACTGCAGGCCAACTGGGTGGGCTTCGAGCCGCTGCGGCAGGCCGCTCTTGCCGCGCCCAAGTACGGCAACGACGACGACTACGTCGATTCGCTCGCCATCGAGATCGCCAACTGGTACTACCGCGAGGTACACCAGTACCGCGACGTGTTCGGCAAGGAGTTCAACACCGCGTTCATGGGCATCTCCAACTACCTGCCCATGGGCCGCGTACTCGGCGCAACCCCTTGCGGGAGGCGAAATGCCGAGCCCTCCAGCGAGGGCGTCTCCCCGTATGCGGGCACGGATTGCTCGACGCCGCTGGCCGCGATGCGCTCGGCGGCCAAGGTCAACCAAGAGATCCACTCGGGCGGAACGCTGCTGAACCTGCGGCTCAACCACGAGCTGGTTTCTACCAAGCGCGGCCAGGCGAACCTCGGGGCGATGATCCAAACCTTCTTCGCACTGGGGGCCTTCCACGTGCAGTTCAACACAATCTCCTCGGCAACCTTGCGTAAGGCGCAGGCCGAACCGGAGCGCTACCGCGATCTGCTGGTGCGCGTGGCCGGGTACTCGACCCAGTTCGTCAATCTCTCAAAATCCATGCAAGACGCCATCATCGCGCGCACCGAACACGCCGAGTTCTGATACATGAACATGCGGCGTTCGGATGAGGGCTGGGTGATGAACATCCAGAACTTCTCCGTCAACGACGGCGAGGGCATCCGAACCACGGTTTTCTTGGCCGGTTGCGCCATGCGCTGCCCGTGGTGCGCCAACCCTGAGGGCGGCTCGCTGAGGAACCCGATGACCACGCTCATGAGCGCTAACGACGTCCTGAGCCAGGTAATCCGTCAGCTTCCGTTCCTGCGCGGCTCCGGCGGCGGGGTGACATTCTCCGGCGGGGAGCCGACGTTCCAGCTTCCGTTCCTGCGCACTTTAAGCTCGCGCCTGTACGACGCTGGGGTTTCGCTGGCGCTGGAAACCTGCGGGACTTTTTCATATCCCGAAGCGGCAGACGTGCTGCAGCTGATGGATCTGATCTTCATCGACTTCAAGCACCCCGATCCCGACGAGCACCTGCGCTGGACGGGCAGACCGCTGGCTTTGGTACTGGAAAACCTGCGAGACGTGGCCGAATCTGGGATTGACTACGTGGTTCGCATACCGACGATCATCGGCCTAAATGCCGAAGTCGCCACGATTTGCCGCCTGCTAGATACCCTCGCCGAAATCACCCCGGGCGCGAAGCTCGAGTTCTTGCCTTATCACACCCTCGGCTTTGGCAAGTACGAGGCGCTGGGCAGGCCGGTGCCCAGCGGCTTCGCGACGCCAAGCGAGGGCGAGATGGACAAGTTCCGCGAGCTGGCAAGCGAGCGCGGCTTGGTGCCGGTTTCTTATCGGTAGCCCCGTTATCCCACCCTCGTCATCCTGCGCAAGCGAAGCGCAGTCGCAGGATCTAACTTAAGTTGACCGAAACCTTGCTAAGAGATCCTGCGACTACGCGCAGGATGACGAGGAGAGTGTGCAGAATGACGGGTTTGACGCGCAGGATGACGGGCGGGAAAGCGCGAGATGACGGGCCAAACAATCTCACCTCGATACGTCCGCAGCCAGCCGGGCCACGTGCAGCGTTAGGTACAGAACTTCGTCGCCGGTGATCTTCGCGCCGCTGGTTTCCAGCAGGTAGCGGATGCGCTGGGCGCAGTGAAATTCTTTCCCGTGGGCCTGCTGTACGGCGGCGTACAAGGTGGTTTGGCCGTCGTGTATTTGCTTGTCAGAGGCCAATCTCACGAATAGATAGCGCAGGTGGGTGACGAAGCGGGCGGCGCTCATGGACTCGCAGTCGACGTCGATCTCCATCGCCGAGGAACCACGGCAACAAAAAAGGCCCGAGCCGACAGCTATAGCTGTTGAAGCTCAGGCCTTGCCTCGCTCGAGACGAGTTACATACCAATGCTTGGACGTCTTGCGACGTTTATCGCAACCTATCAGAGGATTTTGGTCGGATGCAAGTGGAGAAATCAGGATGACGAGTAACGAAGGTAGGAGAGAAAACTATCCGATTACACAACTACTGGCCCCGGAAAACACCTCCACGTTCGCGTTGGCGACGCGCTCGGCGATGTAGCGCTCGGCCGCCGCTAGCTGGATTTCTTTGTCGCGGACGTTCTCGGCCAAGGCCGCGTCCAGCAGCTTCTCGCGCGGGGTTCCGTCCCCAAAATCCGTGTCCCAGAAGTCGGCCCCGGCGGCGGTGACTCCGAGGGACGAGTAGCTGGCGGCTACCTCGGCCTTGTCAGCGAGTTTTCGTTGATGACCGGGAGCCTCCCCCAAGGCAGAGAGAACACCGCCAACCCGACATCATGCCCACCTGATCCGCCTCTCGCACCAGACAGCTTACGTCCTGATTTTTGGCATGACTGCCATTTTTACGGCCTTACTTTTGGCTCTTGCGCCAAAAATCAGGATGTTCGAGGGCGTATTGGGTAGACTGGCTCCGACAGGAGGATCACATGCAAAGGACGGCAACGGCGTCATTGAGACGGTGGAAGGCACAACCTGACCGCAAGCCGCTACTCCTATCTGGTGCGCGACAGGTGGGCAAGACCTGGCTAGCCCAGGAATTTGGACGTACAGATTTCGCCAACACCGCGTACGTCAACTTCCTTGATAACGAGAACATGCAGCAGATTTTCGCCGGGTCTCTCTCCCCAGAGCGACTATTGCGAGCCATCTCGATTGAGGCCGGACAGAACATCGACCCGACAACAACGCTCGTGATCCTCGATGAGATTCAAGAATCCCCGCGAGTTCTCACCTCGCTGAAGATGTTCAACGAGCAGATGCCCGAGCTGGCCATTATCGCGGCGGGTTCGCTGTTAGGCGTCGCGCTCCATCAGGGCGTCTCATTTCCCGTCGGCAAGGTCAACCACTTGGATCTCTACCCCATGACCTTCACCGAATTCCTCGACGCGACGGACGAAGGC
>JAISTE010000101.1 GCA_031272825.1 Propionibacteriaceae bacterium
TTCCCCGGCTCGCTTAAGCCCAAGTCCGAGATCTCCGAGGACATGCTCGCGCACATGCGCTACCCCGAGGATCTGTTCAAGGTGCAGCGCGAGATCCTCGCCCGCTACCACATGACCAATCCCGATGAGTGGTACGGCCAGCCTGACCTGTGGGAGGTGCCCGCCGATCCGGTGCAGCAATCCAGCACGGCGCTGCAGCCGCCCTACTACCTGTCGATCAAGTGGCCATCGGATGACAAGGCGCTGTTCGCCCTGACCGCGGCCTATGTGCCGAACGGACGATCCAACCTGGTGTCCTACCTCGCAGCAGTGGCCGAGACCACCAGCCCCGACTACGGCAAGCTGCGCGTGCTCGTTACGCCGTCCACCAACCAGGTCGATGGGCCGGGCCAGACCTTCAACGCGATGACGACCGACTCCAAGGTCGCCGAGGGCCTGCGGCCATATTTGAACCAGGGCTCGGCGGCGGCCACCTACGGCAACTTGCTTACCCTTCCGGTCGGCGGCGGCTTGCTCTACGTGCTGCCGGTCTACACCGAGCGCGAGGGCAACAAGGGCTCGTATCCGTTCCTGACTGCTGTGGTCGTTCGCTTCGGTCAGGAGGTCGGCTTCGGCGCGACGCTGCAAGATGCCCTCGATCAGGTGTTCCAGGGCAACGCCGGTGCCTCGACGAACGAGGGCGAGGACGGAGACGTCACGCCCGGCGATAACCCGGGTACGCCAGTAGACCCGGACAACCCGTCGCCGTCGCCTTCGGCAAGCCCATCGGAAGGGCCGAAGGACACCAAGGGGCTGCTCAAGGAGGCCGAAGACGCCTTCGTGGCCGCCGACCAGGCGCTGAAGAACGGCGACCTGGCCGAGTACCAGAAGCAGATAGGGATCGCCCAGAAGGCGGTCGAGGAAGCCAAGATACTCAACCCGTAGATGCATAGCGAAGGGCCCCGCCGGTTTCGGCGGGGCCCTTCGCGTTTTGGCCTTACGGCCCGCTTACCACCTCGACGGGCCAGCCGGAATCCTTCAGCGGCTGCTCCAGCGATTCGGCATCGCCAACGACGACCAGCGTCGGCCACTGCATCAAACGCGAATAGACCTCGGTGGCGGCCTCCGGCGTCACCCCAATCAGGGCCTCGTTGAACGAGTTCACGTAGTCGTAGGACAGCCCGACCGAACCTAAGTCGCACATGGAATCGCATAGCTGCTGGGCCGTCTGGTATTGCCCGGGGTTGGAGCCCGCGGCGAAAGAGAGCGCGTCGTCGACCTCTGCTTGCGTAAATGGGTGCTTGGAGACGTCGGTGAGCTTGTGCATCTCGTTGATCGCCTCGACCGCCACCTCGTTGCGGAAGGCGCCCGAGGCGGCAAGCAGCCCGCCCGAGCGCATTGCAAAGTTGGACATGTGGGCCCCGTAGGTGAATCCCTTCTCCTCGCGCAGTACCTTGTTCAGGCGCGAGAGGAACGCCCCGCCCATCGCGTAGCAGGCGACCCACAGGCGGGCGTAGTCGGGATCCATGAAGTCCAAGCCGAAGCCGCCGAGCTCCACGTCAGCCTGTACCGCACCCGGGTTGTCGATCAAGAGGCACTTGGCCGGGCCGGGCTTGGGTGCTTCCGCCGGCGGGCGCTGCAGATCGCCGGGCTGCCAATCCAACCCGAGAGAATAGGCGAGGTCGGCGGGGTCTTCGTCGAAATCCCCGGCGAAGATGATGGAGGCCCCATAGGGCTGGTAGTAGCGGCGGTAGAACTCGCGCAGATCGTCGGGCTCAAGCGAGCCGACGGTTTCGGTGGAGCCGACCCGCAGGCGTCCTTCCCGATACTTGTCCTGAATCACGGCCTTGCGGAACATCACCGAGGCCATCGTCGAGGCCCGCGACAACATCAAATCTATGTCCGACAAGCGGATATTCTTCATCCGCTCGCAGTCGGCATCCGTGAAGGTAGCCTCGTGCAGCCCCTCGATGGCCAGCTCCAGGGCGGGCTTGAGGTTGTTGACCGGCACGTCCATCCGGGCGATGGTCGCCGAATAGCTCACCGACCCGCCGATGGACGCCCCCAGATCGGCGAGCTTTTCGTTGAAGGTCTCACCGGGATGCTTCTTGGTTCCTTGGTCGACCAGTGAATAGGTCAGGCCCGCCACACCCTCCTTATCGGGCGGCTCCAGCGTGAGCGGGATGTCGAGCACGATGCCGACGGAGGCCAGCAATTGGCCTTCGCGCTGGAAGGTTTCCACGACCGCGCCGCTGGGCAGCTCGGTGCGCTTCGGCGCCTTGATCTTGAAGGGTTTCGGGGGTTTTACCTCAGGCCTTTTCATCGTCCTCTTTCACCTCGTAGAGCAAGACACCGCGCTTGGCGACGTCGAGATACTGGTTGGCCGCCTCGTGGATGTCCTTGGCCGAGAGCGAGAGCAGCTCCGAGACGCGACGGTTGGCCCGGTCGGGGTCGCCGTACATGGTGGTGTACTCGCTGAAGGCGTCGGCCCGGTTCTCGTAGCGGCCCAGATCGTGCAGGGTTCCCACCAGCGCCGACGTCTTGGCCCGCTCCACTTCGGCCTTTGTGGGGCCTTCATCACAGAATTTCTGGATCTCGGCGGTGAGGGCTTTGCGGGCGTCCTCGATGTGGACGCCGGGGAAGGCCAGCAGGGCGAGCATCCCCAGCGAGGTACCCTCGCGCAGATCGAACACTCCGCCCGAAACACCCGTAGAGATGTTCAGCTCGCGCACCAGCTTGCGTTCCAGGCGCGACGTCGGACCGTCGGCGAGGATTGCCAGGGCCAGCATCGCGGCGTCGGTTCCGGGTGTGTCGCGCTTGGGCAGGCGCCAGACCCAGCGAACCGAGGTGGCGGGAACGTCCTCGTGCAGCCACACGGTCGGGATGTCCTTGAGCGCGGGCAGCGGGGGAGTGGGCTTGCGCTCCACACGCTTGCCGCCCGGGATGGAGCCGAAGTACTTCTCGACCTTCTTAAAGCCCTTGTGCGGCTTGATGTCGCCGACTAGCGAGATCACCGCGTTCTGCGGAAGATAGTGCTGGCGGAAGAAATCGGCGGCGGTCTCCGCGGTCGCCGAGTCCACATCGGCCATGGAACCGATCACCGAGTGGCCGTAGGGGTGGTCGGGGGGAAAGGCGATCTTGAGCAGGTGTTCGAGCGAATCGCCGTAGGGCACGTTGTCGTAGCGCTGGCGCCGCTCTTCCTTGACGACCTCCTGCTGGGTGGCGATCGATTCCTCAGTGAGGTGATCGGGCAAGGTGGCCAGACGGTCGGCCTCCAACCAAAGGGCCAAGTCCAAAGCCCCGGTGGGAACCGTCTCGAAATAGTTGGTGCGGTCGAACGAGGTGGTGGCATTGGCCGAGCCGCCGACCGACTGCAACAGGTTCAGATGCTCCCCGCTGGCCACATTTGCCGAGCCCTGAAACATCAAATGCTCAAATAGGTGGGCCCAGCCCGATTGGCCCGGTTGTTCGTCTTTAGAGCCGACGTCGTACCAAATATTGACGGCCACGATCGGCACCGTGTGGTCTGGGCTCACCACTACCCGCATCCCGTTGTCCAACTGGTGACACTCGAGAGGATAGTGTGTTTCAAGTTTCTGTCGCATCGGGCACCATTCTTGCCCCACTTTGCCCCTCGGACAAGGAAAATCAAGGGTTGAGAAGCGTTGATAGTTACTGGGTGGCAAGATATTGAGGGATTTGCTTGAATATCGGGCAAATCTCAAATCTAGATTTTCATCCCTTTGTGTCCTTGCTCTGAGACGCGGCGAGCCATATATTGACCATCGGCTAGATTCATCTAAATAGCCCCTGACGTCTAAGAAGGAAGTGATATGAGTGGAACAACGGCACCGGCCCGCCAGCAATGGTCAGGCCAGTGGGGGTTCATCATCTCAGCCGTCGGATCGGCGGTTGGCCTAGGAAATATCTGGAGGTTCCCCGGAGTCGCCTATTCGCACGGCGGCGGGGCCTTTATGATTCCCTACCTGGTGGCCCTCCTCACCGCCGGCATTCCCATTCTCTTCCTGGACTACGCGATCGGCCACCGCTTCCGCGGCTCGGCCCCGCTGGCCTTCCGCCGCATCAAGAACTGGCTGGAGGGCCTGGGCTGGTTCCAGGTGATGATCTGCTTCTTCATCATGATCTACTACGCCGCGATCTTGGCTTGGGCAGGTTCCTACTTCGTCTTCTCCTTCACCTTCGCGTGGGGCGACGACCCGG
>JAISTE010000042.1 GCA_031272825.1 Propionibacteriaceae bacterium
CTCGTCTACCGAATCGAAGACGGGGAGATCGTCATCCTGGCCGCCCGCTTCCACTACGAGAAGTAGCTACCGCACGAACCGCGTCTCCCCTACCCATTCGAGGTAGTGGATCGGGCACAGGGCCTCGTAGGATTCGTTACCGCCCATGAGCACCTGCTCGTTCTCACCGTAGTCGGAGCGGATGAACGTGCCGTCCGGGCGCTTGCGGCCCGTCATCGTGGCCTTGCGGTTGCAGCGGCACACCATCTTGAGCTCTTCGAGCTGGGCCAGGGCCAGCCAGCGGGCCGAACCGGGGAACGTCTCGGCCTGGTAGTCGGTGCGCAGCCCGTAGCCGATCACGGGGATGTCGAGCTTGACCGTCACCAGGAACAGGTCGTTCACCTGCTGGGCGGTGAGGAACTGTGCTTCATCCACGAGCACGCACGCGATGGGATCTTTCAGAGTCGACGCCTTCGCCACTTCGTCGTACAAATCGATCTCGGCGGGGGCCACGAGATCGGCCTCCGCCGACAGACCCTTCACCCTAGAATCCACCTTGTCAGAGCGGGTATCGATCCCCGGCTTGATGATGAACGGCCGCCTGCCGACGTCCTTGTAATTCTGTGCGACGATCAACAGCTGCGCCGACTTGCCCGAGCCCATCGGCCCATACCGAAAATAAAGCTTCGCCATACCTCCCCTTATGTGTTGCGTGAGTTGCGCGGCCCGGGTTGTAAACCTCAGTCGCCAAGGCCGGTGCCCAGCTGGCGGGCCGTCTCCAGCCAGTCGTGGTCGGGCGGAACCATCTTCACCTTGCCAGCCACGTCTTTCAGCGGAACCGGCTCGGTGCCGTCGCCGCGGGCCGCGACCATCACGTTGAACACCCCATCGGCGACGCACTGCGCCGCGGCCGTGCCCAAACGGGAAGCCAGCAGCCGGTCGGCCGCGCACGGGGTACCGCCGCGCTGCACGTAGCCCAGGATCGACACGCGCGATTCCAGGCCGGTGGCCGCCTCCAGCTGACGGGCAAGCTTGAAGGTGTGCTCGCGCTGGGCGTCGACGACATTGGCCAGGTGCGTGCGCGCCGCTCGCTCCGCCTCGGGGTTGGAGGCCGAGTCCACCAGCAGCTGGGCCGCGGCCAGGTCGGCCGAATCCGATTTGTCCCTGGCACCCTCTGCGACCGCGACCACGGAAAACGTGGAGCCGCGGCTCATGCGCAGCCGGATCGTCTCCACCACGGATTCGACCGAGTAGGGGATCTCCGGCAGCAAGATGATGTCCGCTCCCCCGGCAATCCCCGAAGCCAGCGCCAGCCAGCCCGCGCGGTGGCCCATGATCTCGGTCAGGATGATGCGGTGGTGGGAGTGGGCCGTCGAATGGAGGCGGTCGATCGCCTCGGTGGCGATTTCGGTGGCCGTCGCGAACCCGAAGGTGGTGTCCGTCATGGCGATGTCGTTATCGATCGTCTTCGGCAGATGGACGACGTTCAACCCGGCATCCGCAAGCCGCAACGCGTTCTTGGCCGTGCCCCCGCCGCCGAGCATGACGAGCGCGCTCAGGCCGTCCTTCTCGTAGTTCTCGACGATGGTCTGACGCATGTCCTTGACCTCGCCGTCGATGTTCATCTTATGAACCTTGTCGCGCGACGTCCCCAGCAGCGTGCCGCCGAGGGTCAGGATGCCCGACAGATCCGACGATCCCAGCTCGCGATAGTTGTTATTGGCCAGGCCCCGTACGCCGTCGAGGAAGCCGATGATCTCCATGCCGTGGTGGTTGATGGCAGCTTTGCCAAACCCGCGGATCGTCGCATTGAGGCCCGGGCTGTCGCCGCCGGCCGTCAGGATTCCGACTCTTGTCTTTCCCATGGCCGAAGTCTATTGCCACGGGCAAGTTCTCGGCCACGCGGATTTCAGGGTTTCACCAGGGTTCGGGAATAAGCGGGCCACAGTTTTCGCTGTTAACCTATGGACTATCTAATTGAAAGGTTGAGATGCGCACCAGCAACCCTGTTTTCGCCAAAGACGCGTATATGAACGGAACCGCGCAGGTCTACGGGACGCCCACCTACGGATCGAGCGCCTACGACAACGGCCAGAGCTATCAAGCAGGCCAGGGAACTTCGACCGGCTACGCACAGCCGAGCAATCAGCCAGGGTACGGGCAGCCGGGAAGCCAGCCGGGATACGGACAGCCTGCCTACGGGCAACCCGGGTACGGGCAGCCGAACCAGGGCTATCAACAGCCGATCCCCGGCCAGTTCGCCCCCGCTTCCAAGAACTACTCCATGACGCTCGACGACGTCATCACCAAGTCCGCGATCATCATGGGGGTGTTGTTCCTCTCCGCTGCCGGTACCTTCTTTGCCTTGCTCCAGGGCGTCGTACCACTGAACTTCATGTACCCGATGATGATCGTCACCTCGCTGGTGACGTTCGGCGTCGCGCTGCTCGTATCCCTGCGGCAGAAGGTAAACCCGGCGTTTACCCTTGTCTACGCCGTGTTGGAGGGTGTCTGCATCGGCACCGTCTCGCTCGGCTTCGAGTTCCTCTACCCCGGGATCGTCCTGCCTGCGGTAATCGGTACCTTCCTGGCCGCCGGTGCCACGCTGGCCGCTTACAAAGGCCTGCGCATCAGGGTGACGGGCAAGTTCCGCCGCATGGTTCTGATCGGCACGATGGCCTTCGCCGGGCTGCTGCTTGTGAACCTGGTTTTGTCGCTGTTCGGCATCAACCTGGGCTTCTTCACCACCTCCGGCTCGGTCTCGATCTTGGCCTGGCTGTTCTCGATCGTCGGCATCGGGCTGGGCGTGTTCAACCTGATTCTCGACTTCGACTACATAGAACAGGGCATCGCCGTGCGCGCCCCGGCCTCGGAATCCTGGCGGGCGGCCTTCGGTCTGACCGTCACGATGGTCTGGCTGTACCTGGAGCTGCTGCGGCTGCTCAGCTACTTCCAGCGCAACTGATTTTTACAAGGGCGGCCCGCTTAGGCGGGCCGTTCTTTGTATTGTCACCGACTCCTGATGTGGCACAGGTTAGATCCTATTCGTCGCTGCGCTCCTTGAGACCGGGGCGGGGACTCCGTCCCGCTGCGGTCTGCGACTGCGCGCAGGATGACGAGGTCGGGAGATTCCCTAACCCAAATGCTTTTCCAGCAGCGCCCTCGCCGCGGGCGTCCAGGGATGGTCTTCCCAACCTTCCAGCGGTATCCACCTGGCGACGGACGTCGTCCCGTTTACTTCCAGTACTTGCGGTTCGCCGGGCTCCAAAACCTCGCCACGGTAGACGATCCGCACGGCCTGGAAGTCCTCTACTTCGCCCGTCGGGGCGCGGCCTACCCAGTGCTCGGTCTGCAGATCGACGAGCCGCATCTTGGACGCGCTCTGGCCAGTCTCTTCCTTGATCTCGCGCTGGGCAGCGTCGATGGCCTTCTCGCCGTCATCGATGCCGCCGCCGGGCAGCCCCCACTGGCCGAAGAAGCGCGTCTTGTCGGAGAACTCGACGGCCAGCAGGCCCAGCTCCGAGGTGAGGATTCCGTAGGCGGCCAGCCGCTGGCGCTTCGGGGGTTCGGAATCGGGCAGCGAACCGGGCTCGATGTGGCGCTTGCGCACGCGCAGCGGCCTGGCCCCGCGCGGATCGGGCTTGACCAGCATCATCAGTTTCATCTCTTCGAGCGGCCCATGCACCGAGAGCGGACGGACGATCTCATACCCGTAGCTGCGCGCGAGCCTCTCCGGTTCGACGCCGTGGTCAAGTTCAGCGCTGAACACGGGCGGAAGCCCGGGGGCGACTACCCCAACAATCCTCATGGGTTCACTCTAGCCCCTGCGGCAAGTTTGTTTGCTAGCTAGCGAGTATGGGATGGGTATGAGAGCGAGTGTCGGTACTCACTCACGCAATCCCCAGCTTCCCCAACCCGTCATCCCCGGCTCCCCCCAACCCGTCATCCCCGGCTCCCCCCTACCCGTCATCCCCAGCTTCCCCAACCCATCATCCCCGGCTCCCCCAACCCGTCATCCCCAGCTTCCCCAACCCATCATCCCCAGCGTCCCCAACCCGTCATCCCGCGCGCAGTCGCGGGATCTGCCTTACTTCACTCCACGCTGCAGAGAGAT